>CAZMRM010000059.1:0-13339 GCA_964568515.1 uncultured Chitinophaga sp.
TACAGGTCACCGCCATGTGTTCCTCATGTGAAAAAACACATATTTAGTTTTTCTTCGGAAAATTTTTTAAAAAATGGCGAAAATAAAAATCATTCTTGCTTTTTGTACAAGCATTCTTATCCTGATTATAGTAGGAGTTTTTTTATTTACTACTACTGCTACCTATAAGGGGAGCTATAAATGGGTGACACATACACAGCGGGTCATTTCTGAAGCACAGAGCATTTTTTCCTTTACACAGGATATTGAAACTTCTTGCCGCGGATATGCAATTACCGGTAAAGAAGTTTACTTGAATCCCTATTATAAAGCACTTGATAACATTGATAAGTCATTTGAAACATTAAAAGAGCTGACAAGCGATAACATCCTACAAAAAAATCTACTGGAATCCATACAACGCCTGGTTTTGTTAAAAAAGAATATTTCAAAAAAAATCGTACAGGCAAGAAAAGATAACAATTTTGAAGAAGCCAGAAGAATCGTTTCGAGTGGAATGGCTGAAAATGTAATGAATGAAATAAGGAATGATATTGCTGAATTTATCGGTAATGAAAGAAGATTGCTGCAGGTCAGGATCGATAATTCTGAAAAAAGCTTTAACACATTGCTAAAGGTTATTGCAATCAGTGTTTTCTTTTCAGTTGTATCTTTATTAATTGCGCTCCTATTTTATGTACGTGATTTTAACAAACGTATGATTTCGGAGAAAATGGTTTTAGAAAGTGAAACTCGCATCAAAAATTTTCTGGAAGCCTTGCCAGTTGGTGTATTTATTATAGATGGAGAAGGAAGAGCCTATTATGCAAACAATAAATCCAGAGAAATTATGGGGCAAGGAATAGCTCATGATCTGGACCCGTTAAAGCTGGCAGAAGTCTATCAGACATATGTTACAGGAACGGATATGTTATATCCTTTGGAGAGCATGCCCATACTTCGGGCGCTGAAAGGAGAGAAAGGGGTAATGGTGGAAGACATGGAAATATTGAAGAATGGAGAGCGGATCCCTTTGCGTGTAAATTCGACACCAATTTTGGATACTGGTGGTAAAGTGATTTTTTCGATAGCAGTGCTGGAAGATATCACTGAAAAGAAAAAAGCTGAAAATGCCATCAAACAAAAAAATTCAGAGTTGGAAACTATATTCAGGAACGCACCCATGGGAATTGTGTTGTTAGGATCGGAGGGCAGAATAATTCAATGGAACAAGCAGGCAGAAACTATTTTTGGGTGGACGCCTGAAGAAGTGCTCGGTGAATATCTTTACGATATTATATTACCAAAAAAATACAGAAATGAAAAGATGTCCTACATCCGGGAATTTTTTGAAACACAAGGAAGGATCACAGATAATAATGTGATTGAGCTTCCATCAAAAAGAAAGGATAGCAGACTAATTGATATAGGGATTAATATTTCTCCAACAATTGTGAATGAGGAAAATTGTTACATTGTTTTTATTGGCGACATTACTGAACGAAAAAGAACACAAGAAATTCTTGCAAGTAAAACAGCACAATTAGTGGAGGCACAACGTGTAGCGAATATCGGTAGTTGGGAATGGGATCTGGTTAATAAGAAGGTATTGAGATCAGATGAACTGTGTAGGATTTATGGTGCATCCAAAGAAGATATGAATGTCGAGCTGGATACCAAATTTGTTCATGCAGCAGATAAAGCATATGTAAATAAAGTTATCCAAAAAGCAATTTCAGATCAAACACCCTTTAATTTCTTTTTCAGAATTATAAGACCGGATGGAGAGGAACGTGTTTTAAATACGAAAGGAAAAATATTTGTGGGAGCAGATGGAAAGGCAATGCGGGTAGTAGGTACTTCGCAGGATGTTACTGATGCAAAAAGGGCGGAACAGGAGCTTGTCAAAGCCAAACAGATTGCCGAACAATCATTGGTACTGAAGGAAACATTTTTAGCAAACATGAGTCATGAAATACGTACTCCTATGAATGCCATTATAGGTTTTACAGATATTTTAATTAAACGGAAATTAGGGGCACAGGAGAAGGAGTATGTGGAAATAATCAAAAATTCCGGGGAAAGTTTGTTAAGAATCATCAATGATATTTTAGACCTTTCCAAAATGGATGCAGATATGATTGTTTTCGAAAAATATCCATTAAGCATTAAAGACCTTTTAAAGTCATTACACGGAATGATGTTGCAAAAGGCAACGGAGAAAGGGCTGGAACTTCTTTGCAGGACAGAAGAAAACATACCGGATGTACTGTTAGGAGACTCAACCAGGATTAGTCAGATATTGATCAATTTAACAGGAAATTCAATCAAGTTTACCAAAAAAGGAAAAGTTGAAGTGGTGGCAAGAACCATCGCGGATCAATATGAAAAATGCATCATTCAGTTTCAAGTAACCGATACAGGAATTGGGATTTCTGAAGATAAGCTCAATACTATTTTTGAACGTTTCAAGCAGGCAGAAGATCACACAGCTAGAAATTATGGTGGAACAGGACTTGGATTAAGTATTGCAAAACATCTGGTAGAATTGCAGGGAGGACAAATCAGTATAACCAGCAAGCCAGAGGTTGGAACACAAATTATGTTCACATTACCACTTGGTAAAACAAAAGAAGCGTTACAGATTCAAACCAGGGAGGAGAAAAAATTTGATCCGGAAGAGCTTAAAAAGTTGAAAATTCTCATCGCCGAAGACAATCCAATAAATGTGAAGCTTGTTTTAAGTCTTCTTAGTGATTACGAGATAGAATCTGAGGTGGCAGAAAATGGTAAAATGGCAGTAGAAATGGTAAAAAACAATTATTACGATCTGATACTTATGGATATTGAAATGCCAGAAATGGATGGTTATGAAGCAACCAAAGTCATACGAAGCGAATTAAAAAATAAAATTCCTATTATTGCAATGACTGCTCATGCGATGGCAGGAGAAAAAGAGAAATGTTTTGAATTAGGCATGTATGACTATATTTCAAAACCGATAAATGCCAACCTGCTATTTGAGAAAATTTACAATGCCACAGAATTTGTGAAAAATTGGAACAGTAGTGTAAAAAAAGTTGTTAATCTGGATTACCTGGTCGATATTATGAATGGTAAAAAGGAATTGATCCTGGAAACGATTGATATATTTATTAAACAAGCGGCCGAGGATCTGCCCATCATTACAACTGCCATTGAAAAATCAGATTACCCGACAGTGAAGCGCTTTGCCCACAGAATGAAATCTACTATTACTATGATGGGTATTCAATCATTGGCCTCTGTTTTAAGTGAAATGGAAATGTTGGGCAAAGAGCAAATGAACCTGGAGAGAATCAGGATATTAAATGAGAAATTGAATGCAACTTATTCACAAGCTTTAGAAGAAATAAAAATTGAAAAATTGAAGTATAATTAACAATTTTATTTAAAATGGAAGTCATATGAACTTTTTTAAAAAACTAATCAGGCCATCAGGAGCATCAAAAATTATCTTTATTGTGGAGGATAATCCAGTGTATGCAAAAACTTTGGAATCTTTTCTAAAGAATAAGATAGAAGATGTGAAGGAGATAAAAATTTTTCCGGTAGGAGAAGTATGTCTTATGGAATTGCATCGTAACCCAACCGTTGTCATTATGGATTATTTTTTAGATACGAAATATGCTGATGCAGAAACCGGGCTGGAAATTATTAAAAAGATAAAAGCACAAAAGCCAAAAACAAATATTATCATATTAAGTTCTCAGAAGGAGTTGGATGTAACTCATGAAGCAGTAAAAAAATATGATTGCAACTATGTGACAAAAGATGAAAGAGCCTTTGGGAAAGTTGAAGAGCTTATAAAGGAAATTTGGTAAATAGTATAGTTGAAACGGGACAATCATTTTTCCAGGTGAAAATAATTGTAATCAGCTATAATTGTTTCGATGAACTGTTTAGTAGGTAGTTGCGTTGAAATACCCATTGTTTGTTTTGCTTTTTCAGCTACTTTATCAAGAGCAGAGCTATTGTTTGATCTGTTACTAAATTCTAATACTTCTTTTATAATTGTAATATCATGATCGGAAAATCGTGAAACTTCCGGAAATACAATTTTATAATCAGGATTTACTTTCTTTAGAATAGTATCATTGAGATTTGCTTTTTGTTTTAATTTGATGACTGTTGTGGATGCTGCAATATCCCCTATACGTTGGCCTTTACCATTTATAATAATCGTAATCACAGCAACAAGTCCCATAAATAAACGCGTATCCACAATACGTAATATCCATCTCAATAAATAGCTTCCTAATCCAGGCTGTGTGCCATCCAGTTTTACAACCTGTATTTTCATAATCATTTTACCAAATGATTTCCCTTGAAAAAAAAGTTCACACAGTAAATCATAAAAAACAATGGGCAAAACCATGATAAGCCCTAATCCGATACCCATTCTGTCAGTTACGCTGTTTGCTAAACCTGCAATGATCCCTACAAAAAAAACATAGGCTATAAAAAAAAGATAATCCAGTAAGGTGGCAAGGATACGGTCACCTACGCTTGCCAGCTGATACTCGATATGGACATTTTGGGTAGTTTGTATTTTTACATTATCCATTTTTATAAATCAGAAAAAACAGACTTTTGATCATCTATACTCATCAACGAATCATTTTTTGCATAAATTTACAACAACTTCAACCATTAAAAGTGAAAGAAATAACTTTTTTAAAGCAAAATGAAAATAAATGGCTTCAATTTGAGTCTTTTCTTTCACAAAAAAGCGGAACAGATCCGGATACAATAGCAGACCTGTTTATTCAGATTACGGATGATTTATCTTATGCAAGAACCAACTATCCAAAATCAAAAACGGTACAGTACTTAAATTCACTTGCCTTAAAAGCACATCAACAAATTTATAAAAACAAGAAAGAAGATAAAGGGCGAATTTTAAAATTTTGGAAATATGAGCTTCCTCTGGAGTTCAAAAAGTCTCACCGGCAACTATTCTATTCGTTCTTAATTTTTGTTATTTCAGTTGGTATTGGCTGTATTTCGGCTGCCAATGATGAAAGTTTTGTAAGGTTAATACTGGGAGATACTTATGTAAATCAAACACTGGAAAATATTGATAAAGGAGATCCTATGGCTGTTTACAAAAGTATGACATCGGGTGAAATGTTTTTTGCCATTACACTGAATAATATTTATGTCTCTTTTTTATGTTTTGTCATGGGGGTACTTTTGTCGGTAGGAACTGTATATATGCTATTCAAAAATGGTGTGATGTTGGGCGCATTCCAGTATTTCTTTTTTCAAAAAGGATTGCTGTTACAATCGAGTTTGGTTATCTGGATACATGGAACCTTGGAAATATCCGCAATTGTAATTGCAGGAGCAGCAGGTCTCACCATGGGAAATAGTATTCTGTTCCCTGGAACCTACTCTCGCTTGGACTCATTTAAACAGGGATCAAAACAAGGAGTTAAAATTATCATTGGTTTAATTCCCGTATTCATTATGGCCGGATTTTTAGAATCTTTTGTAACGCGGCACACGGGAATGCCTGTTGTATTAAGTATGTTTATTATTTTATTCTCGCTTTTCTTTATCATCGGATATTTTATCGTTTATCCTGTTTATCTTAATAAAAAAATAATAGCCATCAAATGAGTCAAGAAAAAATAGATTTTAATGTCTACAGGGACTTTAGCGACCTGTTTAATATTTCAATAAAATTCTTATTTAAAAACTTCAAACATTTTTTTCGGATAATAACCTTTATTGCGGGCCCTTTTATATTGATGACATGCATTATGGGGTCTTTCTATCAATTGCATTCCTTACAAAGAATGTCATTGGGTAAACAATATCCCATAAATACCATGAATTATTTGATGAATATGTTTAGTTGGGAATATTTTGTATTTATTTTTTTTAGCATTTGTTCGGGGCTGGTTCTGATAACCACGGTTTATTCTTATATGATCAGCTATACTAATTATGGACCCAAAAATTTTGGCTTAGCAGAGGTAAAAGCGGGAGTGCTGCAAAATATCGGAAAAGTTATTCTGGCTTTTTTTCTATACCTGCTGATTTTTATGGGAATTGCATTGATTCTAACATTGCTTGTTAGTTTAATAGTGGCGCTGTTAAAATCATCAATTGTAGCAATGATATTTTTTGTAATATTAATTGTAATAGGATTAATATTGATTATACCACCCTATTACTGGCAATTTTCCGTTTGCTACCTGATACTTATGAAAGATCAAACAAGTATTATCGAAGCATTGAAGAAGGCAGGGGACATGAGAAAGGGCGAGTTCTTTTCAACATGGCTCCTGGTTATTGCTTCCGGGTTAACAATGGGAATCGTTTCAATGTTATTTTCCATACCTCTGCTGATATATCAAACCATTGCACAACTGAATCATATGAGTATGACCGGCAAAGAAATACCTTATATTCTTTTGTCATGTTTATCTCTTCTTGTATCTGTTCTATTATCAAGTTTTTTATTTGTCATTTACGGATTGCATTATTTTAGTCTTTCAGAAAAGAAGGAAGGTAATGCATTAATCGACAGGATCAATGAAATTGGAAATACACCGTCAGGCGATGTGGATCAGGAATACTAAATTATTAAAATTAATTTTTTTACAGTTGTTTCTTTTCACGGCATTCTTTTCAAATGCTTTGGATTATTCTGTAAAAAAAAGTAAAGAATTAGTATATGATTCTTCGGCAATTGAAATTAGAGAACTTTCAGAAGAACAAATAAGAGAATTACAAGATGATCCGGCATATAGCTACACAAAAGAAGTAGCTCCTCCAAAAACGGCTTGGGAAAGATTCAAGGAATGGTTTTGGAACAAGATCGAAGAACTGTTTGATACGAAGGCCGGAAATGTAACGATCAAAGCGATTCAGTTTCTTTTGATTGCGGGTGCAATTTTATTTATCGTTTTGGCTTTAATAAAAAACAACATCAGGGCAATATTTTATGGTAAAAGTGCGGTATCAGCAAGTGATTTCAATGTGTCGGCTGTACATATAGATGAGGTTGATTTTGATAAACAGATTAAAGAGGAAGTTTTAAAAAAAAATTTCAGGAGTGCGGTACGTTTGTGTTTTTTAAAAATAATAAAAGAGCTTAACCAGCATCATTTGATTAGTTGGAAGCAAGATAAAACCAATAATGATTATTTGAAAGAACTTAAGAATGGGGTTTACTATAAACAGTTTGAAGAATTAAGCTGGCTTTATGAATATATCTGGTACGGAGATTTTATTCTGGATGAGCATAATTTTTTAACAGTCATTCAAAAATTTGATCAGTTTAAAATCAAAACAACGGATTGATGTTAAAACAAGATAAAAAATATATTTTCTTTCTTTGTCTCTGCCTTGGAATTCTGGTTGTGTTGCAGTTGCTTACTCCAACTCCTACCGATTGGAAATTAAGTTACTTAAAAAAAGATAAAATTCCTTATGGTACTTCTGCAATTTACCAAGCCTTGCCACTATTATTCAGGAACAAACCGATTATCAAAGAAGTTCCTGTTTACAATGCTGTAAAAGAGGAAATAGTAAAAAAGTCCAATTATATAATCATTAATCATTCTTTTGAACCGGATAAACTGGATGTACAAGAACTATTGAATTTTGTGAAAAAAGGGAATGATGTATTTATAGCAGCTAATTATTTTTCAGAGACGTTTTGTGACAGCTTAAAAATCATGACAGAAGTGTTTTATAATTCACCATTACAGCTTTCAAAAGATTCTATCACAGGTAAAAGAAATTTTGAACTGGAAAAAAATCAAAAAATGAATTTATGCAACGGATCATTAAAGGCGCCAAAACCTTATAATATCGTATCCATGACAAATGCCTATTTCAGTGAATGGGATACACTAAATACAATAATATTAGGAGAATTAGCAGATAAAAAAGTCAATTTTATAAAAATTAAATTGAATGAAGGCAATTTATATTTACATGTTACACCTGAAGTTTTTGTTAATTATAATTTTTTAAACGATAAGAATGCAGAGTATGCAAGTAAAGTATTCTCATATCTTACAGGAGATAGAGTCATTTGGGATGAGTATTATAAAATCGGAAAGATTCGTAATGAAAATTCATTAACTGTCATATTAAGTCATCCGGCGTTAGCAATGACTTATTATGTTTTAATAGTTTCGGCTCTTCTATTTATTTTATTTGGAATAAAAAGAAAACAACGGATTATACCGATCATTGAACCTGTGAGAAATACAACGCTTGAATTTGTAGACGCCATAAGCAGATTATATTATCAACAAGTATCTCACAGGCAATTGGCAGAGAAACAGATTGCTTATTTTTTGGCAAGTATTCGTTCTGTATTTAGAATTACTACGGCGGAATATGATGACTTATTTATACGTAAATTGAGTGATCGCTCAGCCGTACCTTATGAGCAAGTTAAAGGATTGTTTAAATATATAGACTATATAAAGGCAAAAGGTAATCTTCATGAGCAGGAATTACTGGTGCTGAATACAATGATAGAAGAATTTAATCGGTTAAACAAGCGTTAAACAAAGAGTACAAATATGGAAGATCAGACATTTTCAAACAGGGTAGATCTGGCAGGTTTACAAGTTTCAGTAAACGATATTAAAGCAGAGATCAGTAAAATAATTGTGGGGCAAGAGGCTATGATAGAACTGCTTATTGCAGCGATACTGGCCAACGGACATGTATTGATAGAAGGAGTACCGGGAGTTGCAAAGACGTTGACAGCTAAGTTATTGGCAAGAACGTTATCAATTGATTTTTCGCGTATACAATTCACCCCTGATCTTATGCCATCCGATATCATCGGAACAAGCATATACAATTTAAAGATTTCTGAATTTGAATTCAAAAAAGGACCGCTATTTTCAAATATAATTTTGATTGATGAGATTAACCGGGCTCCGGCAAAAACACAGTCGGCATTGTTTGAAGCAATGGAAGAAAGACAAATAACGGTAGATGGTAAGACATACAAGCTTACAGCGCCTTTTATCGTTTTGGCTACGCAAAACCCTGTTGAACAAGAAGGGACCTATCGTTTGCCAGAGGCACAATTGGATAGGTTTATTGTAAAAATTGAAGTGGATTATCCTTCGCTTGAAGACGAAACAAGGCTACTTTCAGAATTTCATGCAAGAAAAAATACAGTAGATATAACAGCAATTCATGCGATACTGAATGCTGAAAAGGTGGAAGAGTACAGAAATGCTGTCAGCCTGGTTCACATTGAAGAGAACCTGATTGCTTATATAGCAAAAGTAGTGAATCAAACAAGAAACTCGGCAGCACTCTATTTGGGGGCTTCACCACGTGCCTCACTTGCTATACTATCAATGGCTAAAGCAGTAGCAGCAATGAAGGGCAGAGACTTTGTTACCCCGGATGATATTAAAAGTGTTATTCCTGCTGTTCTGATACACAGAATCATACTGACACCTGAAAAAGAGATGGAAGGTGTAACTGCAACAGAAGTAATTAAACAGCTAATAGAACAAGTGGAAGTCCCCAGATAGAATGAAAGCTTTTTACAAATCTTTATATTTTTCAAATCGCATTTATATAGTTATTACCACAGAATTATTTTTTCTGGTGATGGGTTTCTTTTTCCCTGTTGTCTATTTTATTGCAAAAACACTTTTGTTCATTATCACTACTCTTCTCTTTATTGACATCATCATTTTATATACAAATAAGAATGCGTTTGTAGCGAAACGGAAGGGTCCGGATAAGCTGTCCAATGGAGATTTAAACACAATCGATTTATTTTTGCAGAACAATTATTTATTTACAACCTACCTTACTATTATTGATGAGCTGCCTTTCCAATTTCAATCCAGAAACCTTCAATTCAAATTACAAGTAAAGCCGGGAGAGAAAAAAAATGTGAGTTATCAGGTTAGGCCCGTAAAACGTGGAGAGTATTTGTTTGGAGCTGTTCATATTTATGTTAGCAATGCTATCGGCCTTATTCAAAGAAAGTATAGTTTTTCAAATGATGTGGATATCCCGGTTTATCCATCTTTTATTCAGATGCGTAAATACGAATTGTTGGCCATGTCCAATCAATTAACTACAAGTGGAATAAAAAAAATAAGAAAGGTAGGGAGCAATGCAGAGTTTGATCAGGTAAAAGAATATGTACAAGGTGACGAATACAGGAAAATCAACTGGAAGGCCACGGCACGTAAAAATAAATTGATGGTAAACCAATACCAGGATGAGAAATCTCAACCGGTATACAGCATAATTGATATGGGAAGGGTCATGCGTATGCCCTTTGAACAGATGAGTTTGCTGGATTACTCAATCAATGCAAGCTTGGTTATTTCCAACATTGCATTGTTGAAACAAGACAGGGCAGGCATCATTACTTTTTCAAACCGTGTACAATCTATATTGATTGCAGAAAGAAGAAACACCCAATTGCATAAAATACTGGAATTACTTTACAATCAAAAAACGGGTTACCTGGAAAGCGATTTTGAACGGTTGTATATCGGTATTAAAAGAAAACTGAATCATCGCAGTTTATTACTATTGTATACGAATTTCGAAAGTATGAGTGCAATGCGACGTCAGCTTAACTATTTAATGAAGCTTGCAAAGGAACATTTGTTGGTGGTCATATTTTTTGAAAACACGGAGCTTAGTAATTTTATTCAGCAAAAAGCACAGACAACAGAAGAAATATACAATAAGGTAATCGCCCAAAAATTTTCATTTGAAAAAAGGTTAATTGTAAAGGAACTTGAAAAGTATGGAATTCATAGCATACTCACCGATCCTCAAAAGCTATCTGTCAATACCATTAATAAGTACCTGGAACTAAAATCAAGAGGATTGTTTTAGTCATAATAATCTCAAATTCAACATTTTATGTCGAAATAAGTCAGAATTATTTCATAGCCGGGTAAAAAAATCGTATCTTTGTTACTGATTATAGGAGAGTTGTGATGAAAAAGTATTTTTTACAAATATTATTCTTTTGTTTGATTACTCAACAAGCGATTGCGCAAGTTACTTGTGTTTATGGTAGTTATACGGGAACGGGTTCTGCGAAGACGATTTCAGGTATTGGCTTTTCTCCTGCTGTGGTTTTTATCAAAGGTGGAGCAAATGGCGCTTATGTTAAAACTTCTACGATGAGTGCTAACGGTTCAAGACTATGGGAAAATAATGGAGGCCTTGTAACCAACGCCATTACTGGATTTACACCCAATGGGTTTACTGTCGGGAGCATAGCCGGGGTGAATAACTCTGGAACTACCTATTACTTTATGGCTTTGTCTGCTTCCTACCCGGGAATGAAAACCGGTACTTATACAGGAAATGGTTCCTCATCCAGAAACCTTGCGCTTACAGGAGGTGGAACGGCTCTTTTTTCAATTATCATTCCTGCTGCCAGTGGAGGTGGAGCAGTCAGCTGTATTGATGGAACAAACTATAATTTTGGATACAATAGCGGAGGTGGCTCAGGAAATGGTAATGGTTCCCAAGGTGGAGCGATATCCGGAATGATGGTAGCAAGCGGATTCAATAATAATGGTGCTACTTATCATTATGTTGCTTTTTTAAATTCTGCAAACAACTCAAAAGGTGACTCATACTCTGGAAATGGCTCTGACAACCGTAATTATACAGGAATAGGCTTACAGCCTTCAGCCTTGTTTATCTATAAAGCAGGCACTTCCGATATTTTATGGAAAACAAATTCTATTACCACAGATAATACAATGTTTTTTACCAGTACATCATCTGGTACAAACCGTATACAATCATTTCTTTCTACTGGTTTTCAGTTAGGGAACCATGCAGATGTCAACGCATCTTCCAGTACGTATTATTATATGGCTTTGGGTGGAGCCAGTACATCAACGCTGCCTATTGAACTTTTTCATTTTGATGCCCGTTGTGTAACGAATCAGGAAGTAAAAATTCATTGGACCACCGCATCAGAAATCAATAATGACTATTTCACCATAGAAAAAAGCATTGACGGAAAGGTATTCAGTGAGGTAGCAAGAGTAAAAGGAGCAGGAAACTCAATGAGCCCCTTGGATTATGAAATTACGGATAATGAATACAATTCATCAGCAGTAACCTATTATCGACTCAAACAAACTGATTTTGACGGAAGGTTCGAAACCTTTAATACAATAGTTGCTAATTGTGATCAACATCCGAAAGATTTTGATTTCAACATTCAGAATCCGGTAAATGGTTCTTCCATCTCTTATAATTTAAATTATGATAAAGATGGTTTGATAAAACTGAAGCTATATACCAGTACAGGAAATGAGGTATATGAAAATACTTTTTATCACCGTCGCGGTTCTTCTATTTATTACAATGATATTCCGGCCCTGGCTCCGGGTGTTTATATACTAACACTTTCGGATGATATTACGGTAAAAACATTTAAATTGGTTAAACAATAATATCGTTTGAACAATTTTTTACTTACTTTATAAACTGAAATTTATTTCCATCAAATAGTCCAAGATCGCTTAATTTTATGGAAGGGATAACAAGCAGCGCCATAAACGAAAGAGACATAAAAGGAGACAACAACGTTGATCCCATTTCTTTCACCATAGCATCAATAGCAATATATTCATTAGCTACCGTATATCCATCTTTATTGCTCATGAGTCCGGCTATTGGCAAAGGGATTATTTTTTTCTGATTTTCAGCTATTGCCGAAATTCCTCCTTTTTCTTGAATAATCAGATTGACAGCATCACAAAGGGCTTCATCAGTTGTACCAACAGCAATAATGTTATGTGAATCATGTGCAACAGAAGAAGCAATAGCGCCTTCTTTAATTCCAAAATTTTTTATAAAGGCAATGGCTGGTTTTGATTTTTGATAACGGTTTACTACTACAATTTTCAAAATGTCTTTGGTAACATCCGGTATAACAAGTCCATTTGCTATTTTGGGAGCAATATCTAAACGATTAGTAATCAATTCACCGTCTACAACTTCAATTACCGGGATACTACTGCTTTTGTGGAATGCCTGCAGGTCTTCTGGATAAATAACCGTTGTACTAAAATTATTAATTAGCTCAGGAGTTAGGGAAGTTAATTTGGAAGTTCCATTTTCAGCTACAAGTACCCCATCGATATAGGTCTTTTGAATATTAAAATCTTTGGGATTATCAATAATTATAAAATCGGCTTTATCACCTTCTCTCAGGAGTCCTACATCCAGTTTATAATGATCAACCGGATTGTAACAAGCAGCTTGAAGTATTTTAAACAGATCTATATTCTTTTTTAATGCACGTTTAACAAGA
>CAZMRM010000060.1:0-7001 GCA_964568515.1 uncultured Chitinophaga sp.
TGAATTGCAACTATAGTTGTAATGGCAGTCAAGTCCCACTCGCAAGTATAATTTATAATACCGGCTGGTTGGAATTTTTTAAAAAAAATGGTAATTTAAAACATAGATTACCTCTTCTTGTATAACAAACGAAGGATCTGCGAGCAGGGTATTCCAAAAAATTAATTAAACTCTCTAAAACCTAACCATCAATGAAATTTATTTACACCTTTACCTTGGTGTGCCTTTACTGTATTACATTAAAAGCACAAATTCCACATCCGGCCATCAAACAATTTTTAGTGAACATGCAGGACGATAGTGTCCTGAATAACCTCAAAGAACTATCCGGTGAAAAGACCTGCGTAGTCAAAGGGAAATCAACTACCATCCGGAATCGCGTCAGTAAAAACGGGAATGACCTGGCAGCAGATTATTTACGGGAACGTATGGAAGCCTACGGTTTTACGGTAACGGATCAAAAGTACAGTACCGGCGGAAGAAACATTTTTGCAGAGCAAAAAGGAGCAGTGTACCCGGATAAGAAATTCGTCATTGGTGCACATTATGATTCAATGGCGGATTACTGTGCGGATGATAATGCGAGCGGTTGTGCAGCCATCCTGGAAGTGGCCAGGATACTTTCCAAGCACAAGTTCAAGTATACCATTGTTTATGGCTTCTGGGACGAGGAAGAACAGGGCCTTGTAGGAAGTGCTTACTATGCCAAGCAGGTAAAAAAGAACAATGAGAACATCATGGGTGCCATCAATATGGATATGCTGGGGTATGACGGTAACAATGATTCCAAGTTCGAAATTCATACGAAAGCCGGTGGCTCACTCACCATGTCTGATAAATTACAGCAGATCAACACGGGATATGCATTTAAATTATCACCGATTGTCAAAAATCCAGGAACAGATCGCAGTGATCATGCCTCCTTCTGGGCGCAGGGATACAATGCCATTCACTTCAGTGAAGCCTTTTTTTCGGGTGATGGTAATCCACAGTATCATAAATCAACTGACCGGATCAGCTTGTTCAATTTACCTTATTATTTTCAGCTGAGCCGTTTGAGCCTTTCTGCCATCGCCACCTTTGCCGAACCACACGATGTAACCGGTATTGATACCGAAGAGCTGGCAGATAAAATAAATCTGCAGGTGTACCCGAATCCGGCCAGGGAATCTGTTACCATCCAGTATGAATTACAGGAAACAACTCCTCTTCAGATAAGGTTATACAGTCCGCTGAATACAGCAGCAGACGTCCTGCTCAGTGAAACAGAGCATGCAGGTATATACCAGCATAATATAAATACAGACCAACTGGCTTCCGGCATTTATTTCATTGTAATAACCACCAATTCCCACATCCATTCCAGTAAAATAGTGATAGAGAAATAAGTTTATTGCTAGAGATTATAATTGAACGGACTGTACTTGAAAAAGTACGGTCCGTTTTTTTGAAACCAACCCATCCACTATTCACCTTCAATCAGTCCAGCCCGAATGATTCTATAGAATCAATTCCACATTTGTCACATATTGCAATACATAAAAAAAATTGCAACCGTTTCAATTCCTTTCATACAGACAGGATTATAAATTGTAACAGCGGGAATAAAAATTGCTGTTCAGATAATATATTTGTAAACTGATTTATAAACTATTCAAAACATCTAAACTATGAAAAGACTTAATTTTTCAACGAAGATTCAGGAACGTCCGGAAAAAGTTTACAAAACCATGCTGGGCCTGGATTCAAAAAAAGACTATGAACAATGGACTTCCGCTTTTAACACATCTTCTTCGTACGAAGGAAGCTGGGAAAAAGGAGAGAAGATCCAGTTTGTTGGTATTGACGAATCCGGAAAAAGTGGTGGTATGCTTGCACGCGTCGCCGAAAACAAACCGGGCAGTTTTGTTTCCATACAGCATTATGGCTTATTGGAAGATGGTAAAGAAATTACAAGCGGGGAAAAAGTGGAAAGCTGGGCCGGTGCGTTGGAAAATTATCGGTTCGAGCCAACCGATAACGGCACCCTGGTATCGATAGAAGTAGACACAGAAGAAAGTTATATTGACTATTTTAAAGATACATGGCCCAAGGCATTGGAGAAATTAAAAAACATGTGTGAAGAAAAGAAACCATAAACTAGGCATATTAGAACTAGCATACTTTATTATAAACACAACCGGATATGACTGTAAAAGAAATTCTCCAACAACTGCAATCCTTAAGTAATGAAAAGATGGTTGCCCTGAACGCCAGGAAAGGAGCAGGGAAGCATCAATACGGTGTAAAACTGGGCGACATACGAAAACTTGCCATCCAGATAAAGCCCAACCATGACCTGGCATTGGAACTCTGGAAAACAAAAAACATCGATGCCCGCCTGCTGGCCTGCCTCATCATGAAACCAGCATCCTTTTCAAAAAAAGAACTGAACGAACTGGTAACATCCATTAACTTTGTACAAGTGGCCGACTGGTTCAATGCCTATGTTTTGAAAGAGCATCCGCAAAAAGATGAGCTTTCTGAAACCTGGACAAACTCCGATAACAAATGGGTAGCACGTTCGGGCTGGAGTTTAACAGCCGGGAAAATTGCCAGGAATGCAGCAGGTTTAAATCTTGAAAAATTACTGGACCGCCTCGAAAAAGAAATGCCCAAAGCCCTACCGGAAGTGCAATGGACCATGAACACGGCCCTTGCCTATATCGGTATTTATCATCCTGTACATCGCAAGCGGGCTCTTGACATCGGTAATAAACTAGGTATCTACAAAGACTATCCCGTTTCAAAAGGCTGTACCTCACCCTTTGCACCGATCTGGATAAACGAGATGGTGAGCAGGAAAACGACTATGAAGAACAGCTGACAAAGCCCAGGAACAGACGGCATTATAACGATCATCAGGTAATGCTTAATGCTTTCCAACCGTTTACTTTAAATGCTTCTGAATATGCAGTAGCTAGCTTTCGCATAGTTTTTATAAAACGAGTCTGCTTGTTTGGTACTGTCAACATATTTTTACGGAACGGATGGCAAAAAATAAAATGCCGTGGATGTAAAGAATGGGAAAATGAATGCTTTCTGTTTGTTAATGCCTGATAAATAGTTTAAACGCCAGCGAATTAATTGTGATCTGAAAAAAACCAGGGAATTTATTTATTTCTTCTTCTTTCCAGCCTTTTTAGAATCTTTAAGTACTTTTTTGTTCTCTCCATCCAGTTTTCGCCGGATCTTTTTCACATCATCGGCCTTTGGTTGATTTTCAGGATAAATATCACGTTCCACGAGCATTTTCCTTACAGCAGCACTATTGTCAATGTGTTCCTTTTCGATGGGATTGAAGCCTTTCAGGTCTTTATTCTGTACATTCACACCGGTCATTTCTGCTGCAAGATCTTTCGCCTTTATGCTGATTGTCGGTAAAAAATCGGCAACAGGACGATTATCCGGAATATCCATTTTCTTTTTAAGCTGTTGTGTAGAAAGGTGGAAAAGAGCCTGATCACCTTTGGAACGAATGATCGCAAAACCTTGCTGATCCACACCACGCTCGTAAAGAATGCCGGACAGCTGTTTTTCCGTCTGGCTAAGCTTTTCACGTGCCTTTACCCGTTCAAATTCCAGCATACGCTGTTCAACAATTTCTGCACGCCTGGTTTGAACTGCAAAATAGTTTTGGGCAAATGCTATCTGTGGTTTACGGCTGTCTCCATTTTGAACTACAAGATAACAGGCATATCGTGTAAGGGCAACATCATCAACAATTTGCTGAGAACCCATATCACCCTCGATCACCTTCCTGACGTCAGGAAAGTGATCAGTTATTTCCTGCCCGGAAAGCTTACAGGCCTCCTTCGCCTTTTGAATAACCTTTTCAAAACTTTCCCATTTACTATAACCCAATAAAGATAATAATTCACGGGCGCTCCAGCATTCAACCCCTTCCGCTTCTGATGCAGCTGATTCAAACTGAGAGAATAGTTGTTGTATTTCTTCTGTTTTCATGATTTCATTTTTAAGATAACGTTTCAAAGCAAGGTTTGAAGCTTAACAAATGAATTCTAATCCACATACTCATCAGCACTTCTTTAACCATTCTTTTTTCTTCTTTAACCATCTTCCGGTTTTGATTTATTATTTTTAGTTTAATAAATAATAAGCTCCCGTTTCTGTTTCCTTTTCAGGACACTTCAAAAATAACTATATATGGGGGCATTTAAAATGATTATTTTTGATTCACTGAAAAAAATTATAATTCAATTTTATTATGTTACAACTCTTCCGGTTTTATTAGATGTTCCGAGTTATTCATGACTATAACTCATTTCCCTAATCAATATAACGAGGAATAGTTACTTTCTCAATAAGCATAACACCATTATACTCATTCAATGGTACAATGGCATTTGACCAGCCAAATGCCGGAATCATTTCAGAAAGCCAATGATTATAGGGGTCTATTGTTAAATGATCAAAATCCTGAAACAGGGCCTTATCCTCCGGAACAGTAGTATCTCGGAGTTCATGAAGATGGTGTTCCAGTGAATGGTTTAAAGGTTTTTCCAGAATGATCGTTCCCCTTCGTTGATTGTCCATTAATTCTCCTTTATACGCATATAAACCAATACCATAGAGTTGGTGATCATACTGCTCATGAAGCAGCTTCCCCAAATAGGATGTAGGGTTTTGCGAACCCGTCTTCGAAATGTGAGAATTATGTGCCCAGACAATAATTTTAGAACCTTTGTTCAACGTATCCGCCAGGAATTTGAAATTAGAAGCCATGACACTGTCTCTTTTCATGAAATATTCGTTGTGGTTTGTCACGGATCTAATGCGATACAACTTATTGATCAGGATCTTTTTTAACAACAGAAAAGATGTTTGTGCTTCACTATCCACATTTTCTTTTTGCAATACCATATCTATTTGAAACATAAAATGGGTATAGCTATTAATGGCAATTGTTCTTAAATCTGAAAACCGTTCTTTAACGGCATTTGAATTTTTTGAATAAAGATCCTTAGAAAGAAATAAGCCGGAGATCATAGTATCCAATGTATATACTTTCATTGCACTTTGTATATCTAGCGCACCACCAATTACTTTTATGACTTCCGAATATTTATCGCTAGTGTATTGATTGTCGATTCCATATACCCCGATATGATTTTCCTTAATATACTTCATTAACCGGACATTTTCTTCTGTGTGCCATACGCAGAATAATCCCTCTTTAACCATCTCCTCACCTGATAATGCATCCTGCTGTAAATGTATATATGCACATTCGGAAATACCACTTTCAAAAAAAATAGTGTTGAAATGCAGTTTTTCATGCAAATATTTTATGAGTCGAAATTTTATGCAGCTGAACTCATTTACACCATGAGCACTTTCTCCCAACAATACAATTCTTTTTTCTTTTAAAATGTTATCCAGGAAAGTGAGATCATTTTCAGTGCTATCCTGAATTAAAATAAATTTCGGACCATTCAGTAATTTATGAACAGGATCATTCCTTTTTCCCGGATGGAACCTATCTGCGCTTATGAAAAAAAGGATAGTAACAGACAAGAAAAGAGGGTATAAATGCTTTTTTTTCATGCGTTCAAAGGCATAACTGTTATGCTCCCTAATATTATTAGAAAATCGGTAGTATAAATTCTTGAATGATACTGATAACAAAATTAAGTATGGATCTATTCATGCACCCTTTTCTTGTTATATACCTTTGTTTTTATAAGCTTCCCATCATTTGAATAATACTTCCATTCTCCATCCATCGCGACAATATCATTACTGATAAATTTATGTTTATGTATTCTTCCGGGATCAGTCGGATCTTCTGAATAAACCATTTTATACCCTGTGATGTGAACATATTGCCCCTCTGCTTTTACATGGCCATTCGTATAATACTCCTTGTACTTTCCATATTTATAATCCGCTTTAAACCCACATTCTTTCACCAGCTGCCCGTTCTCATCATAGTATTTCCATATACTGTCATTCATGCCATTTAGTTTATATCCCGTTTCTTTCAGTTTCCCAGTCGAATAAAATGATTTAAATGGACCATTTTCTTTATCATTCAGATAAGTTAGTTCTATAAATATATTCAAGCTGGAATCCCTAAAGTACCATATCCCAGTTTTATGTTTATTTATGTATTGCCCAGATTCGACCAAAACATAATCATTACTATAGAATCGATAACGGTTAAAAATGCCCTGTTTAATACTGTCTTGTATTTGAAAAAATAAACTGTCTTTATCATTTCCTCCGGAGGGCTCGATGCAATAATAAAATCCTATCCCGTTGAATAAGATTTGTTGTCCGTCGGGTAGCCACATATTTAAAAATTTCAATTGAGGATTATAAAACGTTTGTAATTTTTTCAAACCGTTCTCATACCAATACTCCCATAGTCCATAAGAATGGCAGTTTTTAACTGCTGCTGCTTTCTTTCTTGTCAATATACAGGTATCATAACCGCTCCAATGAATCTGTCCATTTTCATAATGGTCGACATTCAATTCTTTCGTCTGAGCGAAAATGTTGGTGGTTAAAATAAGGATAACGAGAAAAAAAACTACTTTCATAAAACATAAGCCGGTTACAATATAAATATCGTTAATTCTTTACATTTACTTAGCTTTGATATATAAAATTATGAGTCTATAAACTTAGGAATTGTTCATGCCTGTCATACAATTAACCACTGAAATTAAAGCACCCATTGAAATTTGTTTTGATCTTGCAAGAAGCATTGATCTTCACAAATTATCAACGAAGCATACCCATGAAGAAGCAGTAGCTGGAATCACATCCGGATTGATCGGTTTAGGTGAAACGGTTACCTGGCGGGCCAAACATTTTACACTTTCTACAAAAATTACGGAAAATGCTACTTTTTACAGATCACTTTTTTTACAAGCACCTTTCCCCGGACAGAAAGTGTACAGTAAAAAATACCCCTCTGTAACCCCGTAGCATCC
>CAZMRM010000060.1:7011-13179 GCA_964568515.1 uncultured Chitinophaga sp.
ATCCAATACAACTTCATACGATCCTGCTGCATAATATCCTTTAGCTATCGTTCTGATCCTTTTTCCCGATTCTTCCAACAGTTCCAAAGAAATAACGCTGCCTTGTTCCAGTTCAAACCGAATAGCGGATATCCCTTCTAACGGATTGGGTTGAATTGTAAAGGAAGTAACAATTGAGTTTTCTACAATGTGTGTTGTTGATGAAAGGTTTTTCATTACTATGTTTCCTGTGTTTGCTAAGGCGTCAAACACTATGAATTTTTTTCCCTTTTCCTCTGTTAATTTTGTCGTGAGTAAGGCCCCATTCTGGGAAACACTGAACGACAACCAGTGTTCAGGTAACAATCGTTTAAGTGTTAATGGTAAATTATAAATGCTGGTATCCAGTGAATGATGTAAAGAAAAAAGAATAAGACTATCCGAGTTTGTTACTTCCTGCACAACAGCATCATTTCGCTCTCTGATATAACGGACCACATTACCATATGTATCTATCCAGCATTTATCCCTGTTGTTATCCATATATTCCAGATGCCTGCCCAGTTCGGATGAATCAACAGGAGAAAAGCCTCCATCATTGTTGATGCCATGCAACAAAAATACCGCCCAGCCATTGATCGCTGCAGCATTGGTTACACTGTTGTTAAATTGTGCAGCCGTGCTTACACTTCCCTGGGGACCACATATGATTGCACCAACGTTGAAAAAATCAGCAGGTGTCTTATTTTCTATCTGGCCATTACAACCTCTTGCACTGATATAGTAGTTGGATGTAATGTTTTTATTGCCCGGTGCACAATAAGGATAAGCAATCGTCACACAACGACTGTTCATTAACTGGAGGTTGATTTCAGCCTGAGAATTTTTTTGTTCGGATTCCTGGACGCTATCCGGCAAAGAAGCAAGAGAAGCATGGGTTACGGTGTGACTGGCAATTTCATGACCTTTGTTTTGTGCCTGTTTTAATCCGGTCCAATCAGGACTGGCAGACGTGATCGGAAAGAAGGTCAGTTTGAATCCATACCTGTCATATAGGGGTAACGCATCACTGAGTTGCTTCGCCGTATTATCATCCCAGGTATAGGTTACTGCGGATTGGGAAAATCCACTCCAGACCGCTATTTCATAAAGTGTGTCTGCAGTCTGGGCAAATACGGAATGTGAAATTACACTTATTACAAACACAAAAGAACATACACTCTTTTTCATCTGCTGCTGTTTTCTATTTGGATTCAAAACGATAAGTTTTATTCTGAAAACTAAAACAGGTGGATACCACGCATTCGTCTATCATTAATTTTGCAGGAGAACAGCAATAACAAAAATCCGAATCGATCGATTTGATCACCTGGAAAAGATTAAAAGGAAGGATATTTAATCAACTACTTTGTGAAAGTAGTAAATAATCATGAATCATGGAAAATGTTACTGTTTAACATCAACAACCCATTCAGATAGGAGCAGGAAAGAATGCGGATGCTACCCTTTTTTCACAAATTTGGTTAGTATCACAATCGTTTGCTCGTTGATCTTTCCTTCAATTTGCTCCGGATTATCATGTACCAGCTTTATTTTTTTTACCACTGTACCTTTTGAAGCAGTAAAATTAGTCCCTTTTACATCCAGTGCCTGTGTAAGTACTACGTTATCACCGTTGGCCAACATGTTACCAAATGCATCCTTGTGCACTTCTACTTTTTCAAAAGCACTTACGGCCCATTGAATAATGTTTTCATCAAGATCAACCGAATTGATCAGATCATTCGCCCATCCTTCTTGTTTTAATCCATAGGCAATACGATAACTCAATGCTTGTACACTTGGTACGGGGCTCCAGATGCTTCCTTCCAGACAACGCCAGTAAAATCCTGAATTTTTATCATCCAGTTTTGCTAAACACGTGGTGCACATAGCAACCTGATTATCGGTTGATTCATCACTTTTAGGACTTACCGTATATTCAATACTTGCTGTTTCCGTGTTACATAATTCACACATACCTTGATTCCTGTTCTTGAGTGTTTCGCTGATTGACATAAGAATGATTTTTTGTCCGGTAAAAATAGTTTTTATTTATAGAAAATGGTAAGAAAATGGCCCTGCTTTTTCTTATTTTTAACAACGCAATCTATCTGCTATGAAAGCAATTGTTAATACACATTATGGACCTCCTGAAGTGCTTCAGCTAAAAGAAGTTGAAAAACCTGAACCAAAAGATAAAGAAGTACTCATAAAAATACATGCCAGCACTGTGAACCGGACCGATTGTGGATTCCGCAAACCGGAATATTTTATTGTAAGACTCATCAGCGGGCTTTTTAAGCCTAAAAAAACTATACTGGGATCGGAATTCGCAGGAGAAGTGGAAGCGGCAGGACAACATGTTAAAACATTTAAACCGGGTGATCAGGTATTTGGATTAAGCACTTATAATTTTGGGACACATGCAGAATATATTTGCATACATGAAGATAAATCCATTTATTTAAAACCAACCAATATGTCATACCGGGAAGCTGCCGCTGTTTGCGACGGGGCTTTCCTTGCCTATGCCAACATAAAAAAGATTGATTTTACAAACCGGCCAAAGATCCTCATCAATGGCGCATCCGGATCCATCGGAACCGCTGCCGTTCAGCTTGCCAGGTATTTTGGTGCGGAAGTTACTGCCATATGCAATACGAAAAACAGGGAACTTGTAAAATCACTCGGTGCCAGCCATGTTATTGATTATACAAAAGAGGATTTTACTCAAAACGGACAATTGTATGATGTTGTTTTTGATGCTGTAGGTAAAAGCTCTTTTTTTAAATGCAAAAAGATCCTTGCACCAAAAGGCATTTATTTTTCAACTGAACTGGGATATCTGTCACAGAATATTTTTTTAGCTTTGATCACACCACTCTTCGGAGGAAAAAAATTGTTATTTCCCATTCCAAAAGATCGTAAAGAAGATATCGTTTTCTTTAAAAAAATAATTGAAGCCGGTGCCTACAAAGCAGTGATCGACAAAAGCTATACACTTGAACAAATCATTGAGGCGACCAGATATGTCGAAACCGGTGAAAAAACGGGGAACGTAGTGATTACATTTTCATAACAAAGTAATTTTCCTCATATCAGTTATATTTCTTGCCGAACAACTTTTTAAGAAGGCAAAACAGGATTTTTAAAATTGTTTAATCAAAAAATTTTAGAAAAATCCGGATACGAAGAATTGGAGATCATTGGAAACATCCATTGAATTAGGGATATTTGATAAGGGATAATCTGCACGGGTCGGATCGTTGAAATTTTTAAATTTTCCCACCCCTGTTCCAACAGAACAGAGACGGGAAAACATGCTTAATAATTATATTCGTGTACTTCCATCCAGTTTCTTTCTCTCATGGCTTCCTTCTCCGGTTTCAACTTTTTAACAGTTGGTGTTTTTGTTTCTGCAAAATGTCTCTCCACAATGTATTTGGAATGCTCAACAATGGGTTCCACCAATTCAAAATCCGTAGCACCACCCACATAAAATGTCTTATCTCTGCCCTGCATGTTTGCCAGATCTGAATAAATACCAGCTGCCACATCCTGCGGTGTGAAATGCTGGAAATAGGTAAATTTATCAAACGTATGCCAGCGACTGTCTGTTTCTTCTATCTCTCCTTCCGTCAGGGTCACTAAGTTTTTTACTTGCGCAATCACTTCATCATCTGTCTGCCCGGGTGCAGGACGTGTATAAAACTGGGTAAAGTGAATACCGCTATCCTGAAACTGTCTCGCCACTGCCCATGGTATACCATTTTCAGGAATAGGTAATACAGGAGCAATGGGTGCAGGCATATTCATATTATTGATCCAAAAGGTAGTCATGCAATAGGGATTAACCTGTATACGTGAGCTTATTTTTTGTTCCCAGGAATTAGGTTGTAGTCCAAGCTTTGTGAATACGTCTGAAGTAAGAGGAGCAGCAAAAATCAAATAATCGTATTGTTGTGTTTCCTTTACCATTTTTATTTCATTCAACTCCTGATCAGGATACTCAAAATTCACGGTAATGTTATCACTGCTTCGGATGATACCGGTAATGTTAACATTGAGTCTCACATCCGTCCTCCAGGCCACCCGTTCCCACAACCGCTGAAATCCGAAAGTAAAGCGTCTTGGCCACTTTCCCGTAAACCAGCTGACGCCCGGAACACCGCCAAATACCATTGGAAAAAAAGTACGTATGGACATGTAACGCAAAGCATAGGGTGTTGCAATATCTTCCAGTTTTCCATATCCCATGATGGTGATCGGAAAAGAAAAAAGTGTGGCAAGTGCTATTAAATTATTTTTTTCCAACCAATCTTTAAACGGCACACATAGCTCGGGATGCAGATCGATCGTATCCAGGTAACCCGGAGCATCAATAATGGACGACAGCTTATTGCGGATAAACAAATATCTGATTGCTGCCATTACAAAAGTAAACAGCGATACTTTTTCTTTGGTATAAGGATTATACAATACTGCATCCCTGAAGCTCCTGTACTGATAGCTTGTTTCTGTTTCATTCAGTTCAATCGACGTATACGGTTTTTCTTCATAGGTGGTGGCCCCTACTTCATCTGCAATTTTAAATGTTTCTTTATAGGCCCATGTGGTATAATTTGCACCTATATCATAACTTTTCCCTCCAACTGTAAGACTATTACACAACCCGCCCACACGTCCCAACTTTTCCAACACCGTAACATTTGTATAGCCATTTTTTGAAAGAAACCATGCCGTTGATAATCCGGCAGGTCCGGCACCAACAATTACAATTCGTGCATTGGTGGCGATCTTCGTCTTTTTTGTTTCCATTTTATTTTTGATTTTAAAAAGGGTGAAAAAATATAGTAATGATCATCTGTTGCTTGTTACAATGAAATCCTACACAAAACCCGGAACACGAAATTGATATGGTAAACAGTATGTTAATTATGAAAATACTCCTGACGATACAGTTAGACATTATCGTCCTATGCTGGTAGTTGAATTATGTATTTCAAATGTACAACTTTTAAGCAACGGTGCCAGATTAGTCATTAAAAATTAAGTAGCTATCGGAAACTCTCCACCAAAAATAACCCTGACGGGTTTCAATGAACAGCAAAGCATAATTTATTTTTTCCTGAAAAGATGCGGATTTAATTTTTTGAACTATTCTAAGGAAATCTCACACCGGTATAGCTTGCAACATTAATAAACGGAATGGTGGAACCGAATTTCACATTAATGGATTTAATAAATTCATTTGCAAGTAATGCATTTCCTAAAGGTGTCAGATGGATGCCATCAAGAGAAAAGGCACCTCCGCTGACAAAGGTTGCGGAGATGTTTACACCGTCGTAAACAAATCCTTTTTTTGCCTGCGCCATAAATGCATTCACATCTACAAATGCTAAACCTTTTGCATCAGCTACTGAACGGAGTTTGCTGTTATAGGCATTCACTGCATTTTGTATAGCGGCTATTTCCGTTTCATCCAAGATATATTTGCCATCAATTGGCTTCCTTGATCCCCATCCGCTGCATTTCAAAGAATCCTGTGGTGTGGTGAGTATGATCAGTTCATTGGCTTTCATTTTTCTTACAAAAGGTGCTGTTTTCGTAGCTATCACAAATCCATTCGCGCCCAGGTTAAAAGTAATACCTGCTCCGGCATAAGCAACATTTAATGAGTCGACCTGTCCTTGTCTTGTTAAGACCAGTCCATTGTAAGGAACTGTTGTAAAATAAGGCAAGGTAGTAATATCAGGAATGTTGCCTATCACTCCTTTTGCACCATTGGCTGTAAGTGCAGTTACAATTCCATCAATGCTTGCATTAAAAATTGGAGACGGAGTGATAGAGTCGGATGCTCCACCATTTGTTGCATACAACAATACATCGTTGTTACCGATAAACATTGAAAAAAAAGTAGGATTTTGTGCTACCGCTTCTGCCAGTATCGATGAAGTATTAAGGTCGGCTGCCATACGGCCAAAAAAAGGATTGGCCTTTCCATACCCCACATATGATACATGAAACGATTTGGCACCCGGAACTCCTAAATTATTAAAAGGACCCTGGGAAGAAACATTGGTTAAAAAAATACTTAAATCCCCATTGCTTGCAAGTGGTACAGGCGACAATCCGGTTACACCATTA
>CAZMRM010000061.1:0-7025 GCA_964568515.1 uncultured Chitinophaga sp.
TTACCATAATAGTACCGGGTGGTTTGTGCCTGCCCTGTTTCCGGTGCCGTTGATTTTATAGACTGGATGCGCATCCCACCACTGGCTGTGTTCACCTGCTGACTGGTTTTTGCACCGGGATAATAATCCACCCTTACCCGGGCCTTCACACAGGGACGGGGAGCAGTTAACGTCAGGCGGTACTGATGACCGGCTTTTAAGCTCACAAAATAAAAGTGGAAAGACTCACCCTCGGCCATGGTAAAGGAGTTACCGATGATCACCGGACCGGAAGCTGTTTTTTGGACAATGACGGGCAAAACGCTGGGAGTGGTTAAATCGGTAATGGAAAAATTGCACACCTCATGTCCCGTTCTTATACAGTTCACATCACTGCTATTGAATAAAAGGCTGGGAAACAGCTGCACCTCCTGTTCAAACTGGATATTGGTCAGCTCCCTGGTAACAGTGCTGGATCCCATAGAGGTGGAATTTTTTTCTATGATGACCTCGGCTGTCTGTGCCGGGGGAAGCACAACTTCTGTGCTGCTGTAGCTGTTTCCTTCATAGGCCAGTTCCGTATAGCCTTTGGTAGGATAGGTCACTTTTTTTAATAAGCCATAGCCGGCATAATTTGCATCCGGGCTTTTGTCACCTCCCAGGTTAATGCCCGTGAATTCAACAGGGGCTGTGGGATCCAGCAACGCTATATTGGGAAAAAGGCAGGCATTGGACTTGCCATTGTAATAGCCCCAATGATCCTGGGCAAAGGAAAGCCGGAAAGGCAAACCCGAGGGATTCACATAGTCGAACTGGTAATTTTTATTCGCATCCTTGCCCCTGATCTTTTGAAGAAAGGCCCGTTTATTTGGGGTGGTCAGATAGGTAAAATCATAACGCTCGATCTCGCTATTGTTCTGATCCACTACCTGTATACCGGAGAGCAGTTGATAGGCTGCGTTTTCCGGATGGGCTGTGCCCTGGGTGATGAGTACTTTTCCTTCCTGGCCTACATTGCTGTAAATAGCCCTCAGGCTTTTCCCGCTCACACTTAAGTTATAACTGAGGGGTGCATTCACCACATAGCTGGCCGGTACATCACGACCCTGGCAATCCCGTTGAAAGGGTTTCTGAAACAGGGACTGGTATTGACTGGTAACATAGCTGTAATAAACAGGGCTGCCGTATTCAAAGATCACCTCATCTCCGCTTGGATGCCGGATCCGGCTTAAATACCAGGCAGTGGTGACAAATACCTGATCATCCACCACAGCACTCCCCTCTGCACGGGTACGTGAGAGCTCCTTATCAAGAAACAGGTGCTGAACGCCATCAGCGGTGGTGATCCGGAAACCATCCTTTTCGCCCTCTACATAGACTTCAATTTTTAAAGCCTGACGGGGAATGAGCAACAGCGAAAGATCATTGTCATACACAAACTTTCCACAATAACCCTGGAAGTTGAACATGAACAGATCACTCTCCGAATCTGCAGCAGGATTGCGAACTGCATTCTGAAAAAAATTCATCGCACCAGGAGTGTTCACCGTCGGTAAACCATTTTTATACAACTCCTCTTCCGGAAAATAATCATTGCGGGAATTATCAACACGGTCACGTACAATGCGCGTGATCACGCCTCCGGCATGAAAGCTCCAGCCTAGACCCGCATTGGAACCCAGCTCATCCACCTTGATACCATTGGAGTTGTAACTCACCGAAACAGGAACCGATAAGTTCCTGGTTTTAAATTCATACAAAGCAATACGCACATCCGGAGTGCCTGTAAACATTCCCACAGGTACCTGACCGT
Organism: uncultured Chitinophaga sp.; assembly: GCA_964568515.1. Lineage (GTDB taxonomy): Bacteria > Bacteroidota > Bacteroidia > 2-12-FULL-35-15 > 2-12-FULL-35-15 > 2-12-FULL-35-15. Next base: position 1,793 of record CAZMRM010000061.1, read on the forward strand.
ATTTACCCAGCTCAAAAGCCGTTGGACCAGGAGCAGATAAATGAGCCAATACATGAGGATCACCCTGGCAATAAGAAACAGCATGGATGACTAATACAAAAATAAAAACCGGAAGGTAACGAGGAACACGATAACGGATAAAAAACATAAGCATGGAATTTTTAATATGATTACTAGTTTAACTGTTACTTGGGGTTAAATCTTAATATTGAAAAAATCTGCTGCAAGTATAGAACACCTCACGGCCACCTGAAATTTTTTTAAAGAAAATTTCAGGCACAAATCCATAACGATTGTTACAGCAATGCAATGACTGGAAATAAAGAAATACAACAAAAATCATCCGGTTCAACGTTTACGGTATTCACTATTAATTATACAGCATCCCTTGGATTGAGGAAATACATAAAAAAAATCAGCGTGGGTTAGTTGCAATACTTGTTGTTGAGGGAGTCGAAGCCCCGCCTACAAAGTAAAGCAACGCCCACGCCTTGCGTGAGCGTTTGCTAAAACTTCCTGTAGGCTTAATTTTCGACTTTCCAACAACAGGTTCTTTTGCTAAACGCTATTTCTTATATATACTTTTTTTTATCTCATGCAGCAAATGTAAAATATTTTTTACTTGATAAAGAAATATTTTAGTAGTTAATTATTAGTGCACTATCAAAAACAACATACCAAAAAAATTTAGCTGTAGAATTACCATCCTCGCCAAACCTGACAGATTGGGCTCCATTCAGGGAGATCAGATGCAAACGGAATGCAAGAAACAAACTTAAAACCATCAGGTTTATTTTTGATGCAAAGTTCCCGATAGCTATTTAAGAAAATGGAGCTGTTTCAAATAATTGGTTTTAACACTATAATATTTTTAACTTTGGCTTTTGGAAAGCTCCTTTGATGTTGAAAGTAAGTTACATAAAATACCTGGTTGTTTTAAGCTTTTTAATAAGCTTTGCCTTTACTTCTGAGCAAGTAAAGGTTCAACATTCGTATATAAACCAGGAAGTAATACTGAGTGCGTATCCGGCAAAAAAGGTCCCCCTGCATTCTGCCTGCAAAAAAAAGATTGTCCGGTATTTTCCTAAAAAAAGAAGCAAGTCGACGGAAATAGCCTTTTTCAGAATTGCTCCGCCAAGAAATAATGAACCTGTTTATTATTACAATTTATTCCTTATAGATACTGAAAAGATTTTCACAAAATCCTCTTCCCATATTTTCCTTAAAAGAGGTCCTCCCCTGGTTTAGTTTCCAAGCTTTATTTATTATCTGCATTTTATTCATGTAGCCTGATCTGGTTTGCACTCAAACCATGTCCTTGTTTTGTCTGTTGTTTTCCGGACCAACAGATGGCGCTTACTAATTAGAAAATTAATTCAATGAAAAAAGACATTTTTATTATTGCCTGTGCATGCATTACAATTGCCGGCTGCAAAGAGAAAAATATAGACATGAAAAACGAACAGGAAGAGTTTCCTGTCACGACGGCAACATTAGTGGATACTTCCTATTTTAAAGAATACACTGCGGAAATATATGCAGTACAAAATGTTGAAATAAGAGCAAGGGTGAACGGATACCTGGAAAACATTCTCATTGATGAAGGTAAGAACGTGGCTAAAGACCAGCTGCTATTTACCATTAACAGTAGTGAATACAGTGAACAGGTGATTAAAGCGAGTGCCTTGCACAAAAGTGCTCTGGTGGAACTGAGTGCGGCAAAACTTACCATGAATAATGTAAAATCATTGGCAGATAAAAATATTGTTTCCCAAACAGAGCTGGATCTGGCAAAAAACAAGGTAGATGTTGCGCAGGCCAAAGTAGATGAAATGCAGGCGGAATTGTCAAAGGCAAAGCTTAGTTTATCATATGCGGAAATAAAAGCACCTTTTGCAGGCGTAGTCAACAGAATTCCTCATAAGATCGGAAGCCTTATCAATGAAGGTACTTTACTTACAAGTATTTCAGACAACAATGAAGTATTTGCCTATTTCCAGGTATCGGAAAAGGAATACTTAAATTATGCCTCCTCTTTAAATAAAGATAGTGCTCAATCGAAAATTGTCTCCCTGATCCTTGCAAACGGTCAACCTCATATTTACAATGGAATAATAGAAACAATTGAAGGTGAAATTGAACAAAGTACAGGGAATATAGCTTTCAGAGCACGGTTCAAAAACCATGGAAAACTTTTAAAACATGGAGCCAGCGGTAAAATTCGTCTCAGTGTAAAGTATGACAACGCGCTTATCATACCTCAAAAAGCTGTTTTTGAATTACAGGACAAAATGTATGCTTATGTAGTGGATACAGATAACCGCATTAAGGCAAGGAATATAACTGCCCTTCAAAGAATTCCACACATATATATTGTGACTTCAGGATTAAAGCCGGGTGATAAAGTAATTTATGAAGGTATACAGAATTTAAAAGAGGATATGAAAATAAAACCAAAATTCATAGCGATGAGCAGTATTTTGAATCAAATAGTACTAAAAAAATAAAAACATATATGATCAGAACATTTATAGAACGTCCCATTCTTTCCTTAATAATCTCGGTATTTTTAGTATTACTGGGATTACTTGCACTCCGGGACTTACCCATAACCCAGTATCCCGAGATTGAACCTCCTTCGGTAACGGTAACTACAAAGTATACAGGAGCCAATGCCGAAGTTTGTATTAAAGCAGTAGTAACACCTCTGGAAAGAGCAATTAATGGTGTACCTGGTATGACGCACATGACCTCTGTTTCCGGAAATGATGGTACCAGTATAATTGTAGTTTATTTTGAAGTAGGAATTGATCCTGATATTGCTTCGGTAAACGTTCAGAACCGGGTATCTGCAGTAGTGGATGAATTACCGGAAGAAGTAATTAAAGCAGGGGTCATCACAGAAAAGGAAGTGAACAGCATGCTTCTTTACATAAATTTACTGAGCAGTGATACGACCCTTGATGAGAAATTCATTTACAATTTTGCAGATATAAATGTTCTGGCAGAACTAAAACGAATTGACGGTGTTGGTTTTGCCGAAATTATGGGATCACGTGAATATGCCATGCGGGTATGGCTGAAGCCGCATAAAATGAATGCTTACCAGGTTTCTTCAGATGAAATCATAAATTCATTAAGAGCACAGAACGTAGAGGCTGCACCCGGAAAAATCGGCGAAAGTTCAGGACGCCATCCTCAGACATTACAATATGTAATGAAGTATACCGGGAAACTTTTCAAAAAAGAAGATTATGAAAACATCGTCATAAAAAAACTTCCGACCGGAGAAATGCTGCGTTTAAAAGACATTTCGGAAGTTGAGTTTGGCTCATTGGATTATGATGTACTGTCCAAGGAAAACGGCAAACCTTCTGCAGCTATCATCATGAAGCAGCGTCCGGGGTCCAATGCAAGCGAAGTTATCAAAAATATAAAATCCAAACTGGCTGAATTAAAAACAACCAGTTTTCCGCCAGGTATGAATTATACAATCAGTTATGATGTGTCACGTTTTCTGGATGCCTCCATATCAGAAGTAATAAAAACATTAATAGAAGCATTCATTCTGGTAGCACTTGTGGTTTTTATTTTTTTACAGGATTTTCGTTCAACCCTGATTCCCGTTTTAGCGGTCCCCGTATCCTTAATCGGAACCTTTGCTTTTATGAAAATTTTTGGTTTCTCCATCAATCTGCTGACTCTTTTTGCTTTGGTTCTTGCGATTGGAATTGTGGTGGATAATGCAATTGTGGTCGTAGAAGCCGTTCATGCAAAAATGAAAGAAAAGCACATGGATGCCAGGAGTGCTACGATTTTAGTTATGGGCGAGATCAGTCGTGCTATTGTTGCAATAACACTGGTAATGTCGGCCGTGTTTATACCTGTTGCTTTTTTATCCGGGCCGGTTGGTGTTTTTTACAGGCAGTTTTCGATTACGATGGCCATTTCAATTATTATATCCGGTGTGAATGCACTCACATTAACACCGGCTCTCTGCGCAATTTTGCTCAAAAATCATGGTGAAGTTAAACAAACGGTCCTGACACGTTTCTTTAATTGGTTCAATAAAATATATGACCGTGTGTCCACTAAATACACCCGCGATTTACATCGCATCGTGAACAGGCGTTTTATAACATTTGCCATTTTATTTGCTTTTTGTTTTTCCACCTGGGGGTTAAGCCAGATCGTTCCTACGGGCTTCATTCCTACAGAAGATCAGGGATCGATATACGCCAGTGTAAATACTCCTGAAGGCGCTACGTTGGAAAGAACGGAAGCGGTGATGAATGAGATTGACAAAGCTGCAGGTGATATTAAAGCCGTTGAATCCATTTCCACTCTTGCAGGTTATAATATGATGACAGATGGTTCAGGAGCATCATTTGGTATGAGTACCATAAATCTTAAACCATGGGAGGAACGTTCGCAATCCGTAAACGATATCATAGCAACGCTTGAAGATAAAACAAAACATTTAAAAGATGCAAAGATCCAGTTCTTTCCGCCCCCTGCCGTACCGGGTTTTGGTAATGCCAGTGGTTTTGAACTGCAATTACTGGATAAAACAGGAACCGGGGATATTCATAAAACAGCCGGGGTCACACAAAACTTCATTACAGCCCTGAATAAACGTCCTGAATTAAAAGACATTTTTACAAGCTTTAACCCTTCTTTTCCCCAGTATGTGATACACATTGATAAAGACCTGGCTGCAAAAAAAGGAATTTCAGTGGAGAACGCAATGAACAATTTGCAATCAATGATCGGCAGTTTTTATGCTACAAATTTTATACGCTTTGGTCAGCTGTATAAAGTTATGATCCAGGCTGATCCGCAATACAGGGCACAACCCGAGGACATATTAAAGTTGACTGTAAAAAATGACCAGGGCGAGATGGTTCCCTATCTTTTGTTTAGCCACCTGGAAAAAGTGTATGGACCTGAACAGCTGACACGCTATAATATGTATACCTCCGCAATGATTAATGGTGAACCTGCACAAGGTTACAGCAGCGGCGATGCAATTAAAGCCATAGAAGAGGTTGCAAAGGAAGCACTCCCAAAAGGTTATACCTTCCAGTGGTCGGGTATGACCAGAGAGGAAGTTCTTTCGGGGAACCAGGTAATTTATATTTTTTCCATCTGTTTACTTTTTGTTTACCTGCTTCTGACAGCACAGTATGAAAGTTTCTTTATGCCGCTGCCTGTTCTGCTATCATTACCTGTT
>CAZMRM010000061.1:7035-13030 GCA_964568515.1 uncultured Chitinophaga sp.
GTTAAAAAGAAAAGAAGGCTTTAGCATTTTTCAGTCGGCGATCCGGGGAGCCTCCGAAAGGTTAAGACCCATCCTGATGACATCTTTTGCTTTTGTTGCCGGGCTTGTTCCACTGATGATGGCCACAGGTGCTGGTGCCGTTGGTAACCGCACCATTGGAGCAGCAGCAGCAGGCGGAATGTTAGCAGGTACTTTCTTTGGGATTATGCTTATCCCAGGTCTGTTCGTGGTGTTTGCCAGGATGCACGAACGTTTTGCATTTAAAAAAAATAATAAAAATCCTTAATGATGAAAATTTCAAACCGCTTTTTTATAATTATCTGTAGTCTTGCCTGTTTTCTTATCAGCTGCAAAACAACCGTTCAACCGCAACAGAGCTCCTTACGCCTGCCTGCAAACTATAAGGATTCGAATGATTCTGCTAATACTGCAACTGTGAATTGGAAAGAATACTTTAAAGATGCTGATTTAACAAGACTTATAGACAGTGCTTTAAAAAACAATTTAGATCTGCTGGTTGCCTTTCAAAAAATAAAAGTCCTGCAATCGAATGCAAAAATTGCGAAAAATGGCATTTTTCCTACCATTAATGGGCTGGTTTCCGGAGGGCAAAGAAAATATGGTTTATATACAATGGATGGGGCCGGTAATATTTCTACCGAGATCACAAAGAACCAGCTGGTTCCTGTTCATCTGCCCGATTATTATGCCGGCTTGCAAACCTCATGGGAGGTGGATATCTGGGAAAAATTAAGAAATAAAAAGAAGTCAGCGATTGCAAGATATTTTGCGGGAGTAGAGGGTAAAAACCTGACCGTAACAATAGTCGTAAGTGAAACAGCCCGATTATATTATGATTTGCTTGCATTGGATAATGAACTTGACATTATCAAAGAAACAATCACACTCCAGACAAAAGCATTGGCCATTGTAAATGCTCAAAAAGAATCCGGCTATGTTACAACATTGGCAGTTAACCAGTTTGAAGCACAGCTACTTCATTCCAAAGCTTTACAGCTGAAAATAGAACAGGAGATCGTTGAATGCGAAAGTGCAATAAATTTTCTTCTGGGAAGATTACCCCAGCCGGTGAGCCGTAAAAAGGAAATGTTTAATGTACCATTACCCGCTACTGTAAAAGCAGGTATTCCATCCGAATTACTTTTATTCAGACCTGATATAAGACAGGCCGAATATGAACTTTTAGCATCCAAAATAGATGTCAAAGTGGCCAAAGCTGCATTTTACCCCAGCTTGACAATTACAGGCGCCTACGGATATCAGGCTTTTAAAACAGGCTTTTTGTTCCTTTCTCCTCAATCCATCGCTTATACCCTTCTGGGAAGCCTGACAGCACCGGTTATTAACAGAAGTGCAATCAGGCAGGAATTTAAAAATGCCAATAGCAATCAGTATACAGCTATGTACCAATATCAAAAAACTATTATCAACGGATATATTGAAGTGTATAATGAACTTTCTAAAATAAGTAAGCTTGGACAGATCTATCAGTTAAAAAATCAGGAAACCGAATCACTGAAAAAGGCAATCGAAGCTTCTTCCGAACTCTACACGGCAGGCAGAGCAAACTATCTGGAAGTTCTTACCAGTCAGAAAAATGCATTGGAATCCCAACTTGAATTAGTCAATACAAAAAAAATGCAGCATCATTCACTTATTAACATTTACAAGGCATTGGGAGGAGGATGGAAATAACAGGAAACCCCAAAGCGATATACCCTGCAGATGGCGGATTGCCCTTACAGGGAAAAATTGATGAATATCAATTTTTTTTCAATGAATCAAGTATACATTTGTTTTCAATAATTTTTTCATACGTAAGCAGCTCCTGTGTGTTGGTTCCATCACCTGTCAGGTTGCACAGACTCTTATCAATTCTCCATTGATTCATCTCCAGGATTAAAAAATGAAAATTTTATAAACACATATGAAAAAAAAATTAATTATAGCTTCTAACCGCTTACCTTTTAAAATAGAAAAACGCAATGATGCTTATGAAATAAGCCTGTCTTCAGGTGGCCTGGTTTCTGCTTTAAAAAGTTTTATTGAAAATTACAAGCATCAGTATGAAATCATATGGGTCGGATGCCCTGATTTTAGTATAGAAACCTGGAAGGAAAACCGGCATGTTCTTCGAAAACACGATTTTGAAATCCATCCGGTTTTTATTCACAATAAAAAAGAAAAGTTACTTTATTACAATGGGTTCTCCAATTCAACCATCTGGCCCCTGTTCCATTATTTTCCTTCCATCGCAGAATTTAAAGAAGAACAATACACTGCCTATAAAAAAGTAAACAGATTATTTGCTGATGAGATTTTAAAGATCGCCAAACCTGAAGATGCGATCTGGATACATGATTATCATTTAATGCTTTTACCATCTATGGTAAAGCTTCATTTACCGGATGCACAGGTTGGCTTTTTTCTTCATATCCCTTTTCCTTCGCATGAGATCTACAAACTGCTACCACAGGTTTGGAGGGAAGAGATGCTAAACAGTCTGATCAAAGCAGATCTGACCGGTTTTCAGACAAAGGAATATGCTAATCATTTTTTGTTTACCATTTCCTATTTCCTGGGCATAGAAAATACGCATGGTAAAATATTTCATAATGGTCATTTATGTAATGTTTGCGATTATCCTATCAGTATTGATTTTGATAAATTTTTCGATGCCTTTGATATGGTGGGAGTAAAAAAAGGAAGAAAAGCCCTTTTGGATAAATACAAGGATATTCAACTCATATTCTCCGTTGACCGGCTCGATTATACAAAAGGAATTTTAAACCGGTTACTGGCTTTTGAAAAGCTACTGGAAGAAAATACGCAATACAAGGAAAAAGTCATCTTTATCTTGAATGTTGTTCCTTCCAGGGATGCGATCAGTAAATATTCACAAAGAAAAAAAGTAATTGAAGAAAATATCGGCCGGATAAACGGCAAGCACGGAAATGTGAACTGGCAACCGATCATTTATCAGTACCGGCATTTGAGTTTTACACAGCTTCTGACATTTTATACCTCCTGTCAGGCAGCGCTTATAACACCCTTAAGAGATGGGATGAACCTCGTAGCTAAAGAATTTGTGGCCTCACGGGCCGACAGAAAAGGTGTATTGATACTGAGCGAAATGGCAGGTGCCGCTAATGAGCTGGAGGTAGCTGTAATTGTAAATCCAACAGACATCAACAAGCTAAAAGAAAGCCTTATAAAAGCACTTGAAATGCCGGTCAGGGAACAAGCAAAAAGAATGATGATCATGCAGAAAGTAATAAATGAAAATAATATTGACCACTGGCTAAAGACCTATATGAATGACCTGGACAACATACAAGTAGAAAACAAACAGCTTCATACCAATGTACTCTCCTTTGAAGCAAAAAATACAATTTTAAATAATTATAAGAACTCCAGAAAAAGATTGCTGCTACTGGATTATGATGGAACACTCACTGACTTTGCATTATCACCGGAGCAGGCATTTCCATCCAACCATTTAATGGCACTTGTAAAAACACTGAGTGAAATAAAAAATAATAACCTGTGCATTATCAGTGGAAGAAAAGGAGAAGACCTGGAAAAATGGTTTGGTCACTTAAATGTTATTCTGGTAGCAGAACATGGATGTGCCTATAAATTGCCTTTTACAAAAGAATGGCTTCAAATGTCCAACCTGGATCTGACATGGAAGGGAAAAGTAAAAGAGATCTTTCATAAGCTGGTGATCCTCTATCCCGGATCTTTTATAGAAGATAAAATTTATTCACTGGCCTGGCATTATCGTACTATACAATCGGGAATTGATGAACAGCTCTTCATTGACATAAATAAAAAGCTATCTGCCATCAATCTCACCAACTCCTTTAAAGTATTGCAGGGAAACAAAGTACTTGAAGTTAAATCGGCCAATATGAATAAAGGGTTGGCTGTTTTTAAATTATTATCTTCGGATGCTTTTGATTTTGTACTTGCAATTGGCGATGACATAACGGACGAAGATATGTTTGAAGTATTAAATGATAAGTCGCATGTAACCATCAAGGTTGGTTTGGATAAATCGAAAGCAAGGTTTAATTTGATCGGAATTGCAAATGTTATTTCTTTTTTGGATCAACTTGCATTTCTGAATGTTTAGCTGACAGTAGTAAATGGGATGGTAACATTCAAAGCGGCTATTTTAGCAATTTTCTTTTAAGTCTAAAAAATACAACCTGGGTACTATCATAAAATAACGCTATGATCAGAATGAATGCAGCCACAACAAAAATTCCGTGACGGATATAGTGGAATAGCAATCCGCCAATTATCCCTCCTGCAATAAACATCACAATAATAGAACTGTGCAAAATGATTTTTTTGCTCAATTCTTTTTCTGCCCTTGGTTTACTATGAAACAGCGTGGATAATTCTATCCCCAAATCTGTAAACAACCCTGTTAAATGCGTTGTTCTTACTACAAAACCGGAAACCACACTTACCATTGCATTTTGAAGGCCCATTGCAAACAATAAACTACCGGCTAAAAAATGATCTCTTTCAATACTGTACTCATAGTTTTGACTAACATAACCGACATAGAACAAAATAATTGCCTCGATTAAAAGAGGTAATGTATGTGAAAACCGGGGAGCCCTTTTGTCCATTACATATATTATCGAGTTAGAAAAAAAAGCCCCCATTAAAAACAAAGCCATCCATAAAGCAATTATTCTGGCAAGACGGAAATCCCCCTCTGACAACTCTCTTGCAAAAAGAGCCACATGTCCGGTAACATTCGTTGTATAAATAGCAAATGAGATAAAGCCGCCTACATTAACAATGCCTGCTGTTGCAGACAATAGTATTGCAAGTTTCAGGTTGTGTTTAAATGTTCTTTGTCTTCCCTGATGTCGTAACATTATTCTCCTCAATAATCTGTGAAATCATTCATTGCCAGTACAAACATTTTCATTTGACTTTTTTACCAATAAAGGTTCAGTGATCGTAATTCTCCGATCATGGATCAGTATATGGTTATTGGTCTTACTGCTTGGAAAGTTATACATAAATGTACTGCCAAATATTTCTTCCATATTGGAAACCAGCTCATTTAATTCTATTTCTTGTTTCGGATTATTAACCAATTTGTAAAAAAACAGGACACCATCATTCTGTAAAAGACGGTCTACCTGCATTAAAAATTCCTTTTTATGAAACCATTTCGGTACTTCATCATCAATACATATATCAACTACAATGATATCAAATTTTTTAGTAGGCACTTGTACATAATTATAGGCATCCCCACAGATAAGTTTTAAATTGTTAAACTGCTTTAAATTAAAATATTTACGCGCCAGATAAATTACAACCGGATCTTTTTCAATACCGGTTATTTCGCATCCCATACCATACTCTTCTGTCAATAAAGAAGCCACACTACCCGCTCCAAAACCAAGAATAAGGGCATTTTTAACCGCTCTTTCTTTAAGATTGAAATTCCGAAAGGTTTGGTCAAAAATTTTATGCAATGTACCATAAGAATAATTCACTTTGGAAGCATCTAATACATATTTCCCTTTCAGAAGGTTAACTTCCAGATAAGGAGAAACTTCCCCTGCACACTGCTCTATGGTTAGCTGGTATAAATAACTAAGAAGATCTTTAAATTTTTTAATCAATTTTTTTCGATTTTTAAATTTGCGAACAGGAAAGCTCGATCTTTTACTGATTTTTTTATTCCATTTTATCAGTCTGTGTTTTTACAATCTCTCTTCAAACGGGATATTGTTATTCACTTCGGTGTTTTGCCTCAACCCGGTATTTCATTAGCTGAAAAATGTCTTAGCGACATTATTTCATTTTTTCCCAGAATAGTAATATTCCATCAAGAAATGAGCTTTTTATTTTATAACCGGATGGAATTTCCTTCATTGCACTCCAATAAGTGACCAGCCGGGTTCCTATGGGAGCAAGTGACAGCTGTTCACGA
>CAZMRM010000062.1:0-8977 GCA_964568515.1 uncultured Chitinophaga sp.
TCTCTGTTAATTGATCAATGAGTTTGACGGCCATTGTTTGTTCTTTGCTCTTTGTTTTAGAAACAGCAGGTACTTTTATATCACCAATGTCACGGATCTCCTCTTCAAACCGAATCCTATTCAGTACAATTACTTTATCATACGGTTTTAATATTGCTAATCCTTCTTTATTTCTCATAACAAAGGAAGTAACTCCAACTTTGTTAGATGCTGCTAATGCATCTCTCAAGAGTCCGTACGCTTTTTCACCTGATTTATCAGGTTCTAAGTAATAAGGCTGTTCATAATAAATACTATCAATTTCTTCTTCTTTTACAAAAGAAATAATTTCGATCATTTTTGTCTTTTTTGCATCCGCATTTTCAAAATCTTCTGGCTCCAGTATAACATATTCATCATTAAGTTTATATCCTTTAACAATATTTTTATAAAGGACTTCTTTTCCTGTTTTCTCATTCACACGTTTGAATTTGATGTTTGAATAATCTTTTGGATCAAGCATATCTAAATCCAAGCTGCTTTCTTGAACAGCTGAATAGAGTTTTACGGGAATATTTATCAATCCAAAGTTGATTGAACCTGTCCAAATAGAACGTGCCATAGCTATAGTTTTTTGTGGTTATGAATGAAGCTCAAGTTCAATGCCAGTAGCAATCTGATTTCTATTAAAGGGCACAAACTAAACATCTATTTTTCCTGTTGAGTGTTTTCTACAGGATCTTTTAATTGGTCCTCAATATTTTCATAAGGATAAATTCATTTTTGGTCCATCCCGTAAGATCATCATCCTTTTCAATTTTATCCAGTTCATCCATGTAAGCAGATAATGATTTTTTTTCAAATAAATCGATTACTAAAGGATGAACATAATACTTTTTACAAACTGTTCTTGTATTTCCCAGTTTTTTACTTACATAGTCAAGGGCCTCAACAATTTTTTTCTTTATTTCCGTTTGTGTTTCTGCGTTACCCAGTTGCTTGAAAGCATTTAAAGCATTGAGTGTTCCGGCCCATGTTCTAAAATCCTTAGCTGTAAAATCCTCTCCAGTAATTGCTCGTATATAATTGTTAACGGTGCCGGAATCTATAGCATGTTTATTTCCATTTGAATCATAGTATTGAAATAATTCTTTTCCAGGTATCTCGCGGCATTGTTTTACTATTTTTGCAAGTTTATTATTTTCCAAACTTATTTTATGCGCGATTCCCTTTTTACCTGTGAATGAAAACTGAATTGAATTTCCTTGAAATTTCACATGATGATCTTTTAAAGTGGTTAAACCATATGAACCATTTGCTTTCTCATATTCACTATTTCCAATCCGAATATAAGTACGCTCCATTACACTAATAACTGTTGCTAAAACTTTCTCAAGGCATAATTCCTTTTTTGAAAGATCCTTTTCTAATTGCAGTCTTAGCAAAGGAAGCTTTTCGCCAAAAAGTAACAGACGACTAAACTTTGTCTGGTTACGTAGCTTGTTCCATTGAGGATGATAACGATATTGTTTTCTGTTTTTAATATCCAAACCCGTAGCTTGAATATGTCCATTTGCAATAGAGCAGATCCAAACATTTTTCCATGCCGGAGGGATCACCAAATGCTTGATTCTGTTTATTATTTCGGTATCTGTTATTTTTTTGTTTTCGAAAAAATAAACGAACCCTTTTCCTTTTTTTACCCTTTCAATACCTGGTTTTATATCCGATACATAAATCAAGTGAGCTGCCTTCGCACATTTTTTTGCATCAGTTGCAATTAATCTCATCTTGGATATTGGAATAACTAATTGAGAATTCAGCATATTTTTATTTATAAAGTGTACAACTTATTTTGTTTTTTGCATTCGTAGACTTAGTTATAGTAAAAGCATGCCATTGTATTGCTATTAAAGAATGATTTAGCAGATGGTTTACTATCTGAGTAAATCAATCATCAATTTGAGATTTAATAGGATGTATGATTCAATAAATTCGCAACTTTTTTCTGTAAGAATTGGATCTATGCCCTACAAATATTGGATTTTAGACTGTTATAAATAAATGAGAGCAAAGGAAGGGTATTTGCAATTTATTTTTTTAATAAGATAGCAAAGAAATTATAATAGATTACTTAAAATGTATAAGGATGGAACAGTTACAACTAACCAAAAAACAGTCGATTGATTTATATAACCAATCGAGCATTACTTTCTGGACGAGAAAATTAAAAATAACTCATGAGCAATTAACAGATGCAGTTATAAGTACAGGCAGCCTTCATGTTACTGACATAAAAAGGTATATGGGAATCAGAGAATTTTCTTTGTATGATTTATTAAATTGGAGAAAAAGCAAAAACCAATCCTGACTGAGGTATTATTTCCTCATCCATTTTGATTGTTAAATAAAAGTGATCATTCAATTGTAACTTTTTATAGCTCTGAAACACTGTAAATAAGTAGCCTGGGAATGAAATAGATTTAATGGCAGGGTTTTTTACGCATAAAGGAAAATTAACTATTAAAATTAACTATTATGGACACGTACGAAAGAATAAATTTAAAGACCCTTGCAGCATGTATGAATAGACTGTATACCGAAGGTTTTAAAGAAAATTTTATGGTTAAGGACGGGGTATTAGAGGGCTTGGATATAGGAAAAAGCTATTCTCCTTCAGAAGTTAAAATTTTAAATTTTTACAGATTTGAAGGAGAAAGTGATCCTGCAGATAGTGCTATCTTGTACGCATTGGAAACAAATGATGGAGTGAGAGGTGTATTGTCGGATGCATATGGACCCTATGCAGATATTAAAATAACTAAGTTTATGAAAGAAGTAGAAGATATCATGAAAAAAACCAATCCTGATTCTAAAGTTGGAGAATAGTAATTGCTGAATAAATTAATAAAAAAGACTGCTAAAGGCAGTCTTTTTTATTGAGCTTTTTTAGTAATAACGTTTTGAATTTCTATTTCTTCTATTTGGCCGATCATAGTTTCTTGAATTTTCATTTCTTTGATTTTGGCCCCTGAAATTTCTCTCTTCAGTATTATTTCTTCTTGAGTTACCAAAATTTGAAAATTCTCTATCATAGTTATCCCGTTCTTCACGCTCGTGACCATATGGAGAATAAGAGAAATTAGTGTGATTTGATGAACCCCTTAATCCATCTTCGTCATGTTGATAATCGTTCCTTCTTTCTTCATCTTGTCTGTAATTTCTTGTATAACCTTTTGAAGGGTTTCTAAATCTGTTTCGATGTGATGAGAATTCTGAATCACCATATTGTTGTTGGTGAGGATTTCCATAGTTCTGGTAATTATATTCATTTGTCCTAAATTCACCGGATCCTTCACCTCCGAAAGTACTTCCCGCATAACCGCTTCCGCCTGCTTCAGGATGATAGTTGTCGTGTCTGTATACTGAGCTGCCAAAACCCTGAGTATTGAAACTACTTCTGAAACGATTACTTTGATCATTGTAATTATGGTTTTCATAACCACGGTTTAATGATTGCTGATTTCCAAATTGATTTCCATAGTTGTAAGACTGATTAAAGTCTTGAGGCTGGTTATAACCTTGATAAGATTGATTATATTGTTGCTGTCCATATCCTTGGTTATATTGCTGTTGTGCATAGCCTGGAGATTGAAATTGTCCCTGATTTGAAAGATATTGCCCGGAGTAATCTTGTTGCTGGTGGTCAGGTTGTCTTCCCTGATTATATCTTTTATTTGAATATTCCTGATAAGGAGATTGCTGATAATTCTGATTACCATAACCATAATTTTGTTTTCCGTAAGATGGATTAGCTTGTTGACGATATCCCTGACCATATTGTTGTTGTTCGTTATTAAATGGTTGTTGATATCTTCCTTGTTGATCATAGCTTAGCTGATGTGAGCTACTTCTGTACTGGCTACCCGATTTATATTTCTCACGTTGACCACTGCGTTGATCATTTCCTAATTGAGAGGTATAAGAATAATCGTCATCCTTTTCATCCTCTTTTTCGGATCTGCTTTTTTTGTCGGTTGAGTCACCATAGGATTTGTTTATTTTTGAGGCATAGGCACTTGTTGTCGAATAGTCATTTTCATTATCATCACCATAAGACGAAGAATACTTGCTGTTGAATTCAGAACCTGAAGTTTCATCTGACTCGCTTTCTGTTCCGTTAGATGAAGAGAAACTGTCATTTAGTTCTGATAAGTCACCGGATTTTTTTTCATCGCGGTCCTTTTTAGTGTTTTTTGAATTTGCCATAGCATTTATATTTAAGGGGTTAGATATTTAATTTTTTTAATTCGCATTACCTATGCCAAATGCAGGACTACTCAACACTGTAGCGTTTATAGTATGAGAAAGGTCAATTAGAAAAAAGATAAGTATGTTCAGAGGTTGTTTTTTCCCGCTTTTATGTAGAAGTGGGAAGAAAATTAAAAGGGAAGTTGTTTATCAGTATGAATTTTTACAAAATTTTTCAGGCATTACATAGCTGGTGGATGAAGTATAGTATTGGTTAAAAGTAATTTTAACCATAGTTTGGAGAAAATTATTCCACACGAAAAGTAAATTAAAAATAAGTGAAAGAGCTAAAATGCTTTAAAACTAGTAGTTTCATTAATGTTGGCATGCTGGCATAATTTTTCATATAAATGTGAGGAATTTATAAATAACTAACATAAAAAAACAAAAAAATGGTAAAAATAATTAAGTATACCGCAATAGGCGTATTGTCTTTATCCGTAGCAGTTTTTACTTCTTGCAAAGATAGGGCACCGGAAGATACTAAAGAAGCTGCTCAAGAAATCAATGACAAAAATCTTGAAGGGCATTCAGCAGAAAGAAATGCACAATTTGCTGTTGATGCATATTCAGATGGATTATTGGAAATCGAATTGTCCAGATTTGCTCATGAAAAATCGTCTAATCCTGATGTGAAAGCATTAGCAAATGAGATGATTGAAGCACACACGAAAGTGAATGAAGAATTAAAACAGCTGGCAGATCAAAAAAACATTGTGCTGGCTCAAGGTTTATCCGAAGATCAACGAGATAAATTAAATAAAGGAATGAAAAAAGAAGGAACGGATCTGGATGAATATTATTCAGAAAATTTGGTTTCTGCTCATAAAGATGCGATTAAATTATTCGAAAAGGCATCAGATAAAGAAGAAGATGCCGATTTGAAAAACTTTTTCTCTACTAAATTACCTGAGTTAAAACATCATTTGGTAAAGGCAGAAGAATTAGAAAATAAAGTAAAAAGCAAAAGAAGCTAAAGGATAAGTGTTTGTTTGTTTGTTTAGTATGGGGCTGTACGAAAGTATAGCCTCAACTTTTTTACACAACTGTGCTTTCTCTGTTTTCTTTATTTTTGGTAAATTCGTGCTCAGAACAACATGAGCAATTTTTTAAATACACCTATTGAATATCTTAAAAGCGTTGGTCCTGCTAAGGCAGAACTATTAAAAAAAGAGTTGCATATTTTTAAGTATGCTGATCTTCTGACTTATTTCCCATTTCGATATGTTGACCGTACAAAGTTTTACAAAGTAAAAGAAATTACGGGTGATCTGGCTTATGTGCAACTACGCGGAAGGATCATTCATACAGAAATGGTCGGTATAAAAAAAGCTCAACGTTTTGTAGCCACTTTTTCCGATAACACAGGCAAGCTGGAATTAGTTTGGTTTCAAGGGGCAAAATGGATTGCCGACAAAATCAAGCCCCATCTTACTAATGAATATGTTATTTTTGGAAAACCCACTTTTTTCAATGGAAAAATAAATATTGCACATGCAGAAGTGGAATTGGTAAATGAGGAGAATACAGTACGTGCGAGCTCCATGCAATCTGTATACAATAGTACAGAAAAATTAAAAACAAGGGGGCTTGACACAAAAGGTATTGGTCGAATGCAGCGCAACCTCATTCAGTTTATTCATAAAAATATTCCTGAAACACTTTCCGTTTCGATTTGTGAGAAATATAAACTCATGACCAGAGAAGATGCATTTAAGGAAATTCATTTTCCGCAAAGTCTTGAAAATTTGAAAAGGGCGGAATTCAGATTGAAATTCGAAGAACTCTTCTTTATTCAATTGAAACTTTTGAAACAAAAAATTTTTCGTCAAAAATCGTATCAGGGTTTTGTTTTTTCTAAAGTTGGGAACTATTTTAATAATTTTTTTTCCAAATATCTGCCTTTTGAACTAACAGATGCACAAAAAAAAGTCATTAAGGAGATACGTCTGGATATGGGTAGTGGAAAGCAGATGAACCGTCTTTTACAAGGAGACGTGGGCAGCGGAAAGACCCTGGTCGCATTGATGAATATGTTAATAGCGCTTGATAATGGATTTCAAGCTTGTTTAATGGCTCCAACGGAAGTATTAGCGAACCAGCATTACGAAACAATTTCAGCTTTAGTTAAACCTCTTGGTTTAACGGTGGGATTGTTAACCGGTTCAAAAAAAACAAAAGAAAGAGGCGTATTGCACCAACAATTGCAAAATGGAGAAATGCATATTTTAATCGGAACGCATGCTTTATTCGAAGATGTTGTCCGGTTCAATAATCTGGGGCTGGTTGTAATTGATGAGCAACACCGTTTTGGAGTAGCGCAACGTGCAAAGATGTGGAATAAGAATACACAACCACCTCATGTGTTGATCATGTCGGCAACACCAATTCCCAGAACCTTAGCGATGACATTATACGGGGATCTGGATGTTAGTGTAATTGATGAGTTACCTCCAGGACGAAAACCTATTCAGACAGTTCATCGTTTTGATAATAACAGGGATCGTGTATTTGGATTTATGCGTGAACAAATTAGTTTAGGAAGACAAATATATGTGGTGTATCCACTGATAAAAGAATCAGAGAAAATGGATTATAAAGATTTGATGGATGGTTATGAAAGTATTGTCCGGGCGTTTCCTTTACCCAAATACAATGTCAGTATCGTACACGGTCAAATGAAGGCTGATGCAAAAGAATATGAGATGCAACGTTTTATAAAAGGGATGACTCAAATTATGGTTGCAACTACTGTAATAGAGGTTGGAGTAAATGTTCCGAATGCAACTGTAATGGTTATTGAAAGCTCCGAACGGTTTGGTTTATCACAGTTGCATCAGCTAAGAGGTCGTGTTGGAAGAGGTGCAGATCAATCATATTGTATTTTAATGACTTCTTATAAATTGAGTGCTGAAGGAAAATTAAGAATGGAAACCATGTGCAGAACAAATGATGGTTTTGAAATAGCTGATGTTGATTTAAAACTAAGAGGGCCGGGGGATATGTCAGGTACTGCACAAAGTGGCGTACTTGACCTGAAACTGGCAGATCTGGCCAGGGATGCGAAAATTTTACAAATGGCCCGTAACACAGCAATTGAATTGCTCAATGATGATCCTAATTTTGAAAAAAAGGAGAATGCTTCCATTGCTTATCAATTTGCTATGATGAATACACATCAGACAAACTGGAGCAGGATTTCTTAAAAAAATTCTTTTCTATCTCACTCAATATCAATCTTCAATTTTTTACAATCCTGTTGAAAACATTATACATAACGGGCTCTTAAGAATATTATATTTGTGTAAATCAGAATAAACAGGTAATTATGTTGGAAAAAATATTCTTTAAAAAAATTGCTGTACTGCTGGGAATCAATGAAAAGCAGGTAGAAGCTGCAGTAGCCTTATTGGATGAAGGTGCCACTATTCCTTTTATATCCAGGTATCGTAAAGAAATGACAGGAAGTTTGGATGAGGTACAAGTAGCAAATGTTAGAGATGAAATAGAGCGTTTACGTGTGTTGGAAAAAAGACGGGAAGCAATCAGCGAATCAATTGAGAGTCAGGGAAAACTTACTTCTGAACTGATTGATCAATTAAGGAATGCTGAAACACTGGCACAGCTGGAAGACATTTATCTTCCCTATAAACCAAAGCGTAGAACCCGTGCTACAATTGCCAGAGAAAAAGGGTTGGAGCCATTAGCTGCACTGATTTTTAAACAAGAAAAAATAAGTATTGAAAATGAAGCATCCAATTTTATTTCAGAAGAAAAAGAAGTAAAAACTATAAACGATGCATTGGATGGTGCACGCGATATAATTGCTGAATGGATTAATGAAAATGCTGAAGCTAGAGAAGCAATCCGTAATTTGTTTAAACAGTCAGCAACGATAAAAAGTAGGGTATTAAAAGGTAAGGAAGAAGCAGGAGAAAAGTTCAAAGATTATTTTGATTGGGAAGAATTGCTGATGACTTGCCCTTCGCATCGTTTACTTGCTATTAGAAGAGGAGAAAGTGAAGAAGTGTTGAGCATTCAAATTGCTCCTCAGGAGATCGAGGCATTGGACATTTTGCGGAAACAATTTGTTGTGAGCAATAATGAAAGCTCAGAGCAAGTGAGACTTGCTGTGGACGACTCCTATAACCGCATGATGCAATCATCCATTGAGAGTGAGATGAGGATGCTGACGAAAGAATTGGCAGATGAAAAGGCTATACAAGTATTTGCAGAAAATCTACGTGAATTGATGTTGGCCTCGCCATTGGGTCAAAAAGCAATTTTGGCCATTGATCCGGGTTTTAGGACAGGTTGTAAAGTGGTAGCTTTGGATAAACAAGGCAAGTTATTGGAAGATACCGTGATTTATCCTCATGAACAAAATAGAATGTTTCATGCCAAGGAAACAATAATTACGCTATGCAATAAGCATCACTTAGAAGCAATAGCGATTGGAAATGGTACCGCAGGACGAGAAACAGAAAATTTTGTAAGAAGTATCGATGAATTACCAAAAGACATTCATATACTAATGGTTAATGAAAGTGGTGCGTCCGTTTATTCGGCTTCAGATGTTGCAAGAGAAGAGTTTCCGGATAAAGATATTACAGTGAGGGGAGCAGTATCTATTGGCAGGAGATTGGCAGATCCATTGGCAGAGCTTGTAAAAATTGATGCAAAATCC
>CAZMRM010000062.1:8987-11129 GCA_964568515.1 uncultured Chitinophaga sp.
GGGGTTGGTCAATATCAGCATGACGTAGACCAATATTCTTTAAAAAAGAAATTGGACGAAGTGGTGGAAAGCTGTGTAAATAAAGTTGGTGTAGAGGTTAATACTGCCAGTAAGCAATTATTAACGTATGTATCCGGATTAGGACCTCAGTTGGCAAGAAATATTGTTGAGTACCGAAACGAGAACGGCCCTTTTAAATCGCGAAAGGAGTTATTAAAGGTACCGCGAATGGGAGAAAAAGCATATGAGCAGGCTGCGGGTTTTTTACGGATCAGTACAGGAAAAAATCCTTTGGATAAAAGCGCAGTTCATCCGGAAAGCTATGATATAGTTGAAAAAATGGCACTTGACTTGAAAACAAGTGTACAAGAACTGATAAATGACAAAACACTTAGGAAACAAATCATTTTAAAAAATTATGAAACGGAAAAGGTAGGCCTACCCACTTTAACTGATATAATGAATGAGTTGGATAAACCTGGTCGTGATCCGCGGAAATCATTTGAAATTTTTAAATTTGATGAAAGCGTTCATGAACTGAAAGATTTAAGAATAGGAATGAGTTTGCCGGGAGTGGTTACCAATGTTACCAACTTTGGGGCTTTTGTGGACATTGGTGTTCATCAGGATGGTTTAGTGCATATCAGTCAGTTGTCAGATACATTTGTAGATGATCCGAATAAAGTCGTAAAGGTTCAGCAAAAAGTTCAGGTAACCGTTACAGAAGTGGATGTTCAACGTAAAAGGATCGCATTATCTATGAAAAAAGGAACCGTTCCGGCGGCTTCGAATCCAACGCGTAAAAAAAATGAACCCGAAGTGGGGTCTGACTTTGCTTCTCAATTGGCTGCTTTAAAAAATAAGTTCGGCAAGTAGCATTTTTTTTTCAGTATTTTTCATTGAAAGGGAATGTTGGTGTGACGGGTATCAAAAGCCTACACTAATTTATAGGTTATGCAAGATCTTGTAAAGTCATATAAACAATTCTCTACCAGCTATTATGTGAGTGACGGGCTCCGTATTACACTTGCGATTATGTTGCCCATCATTATTTTTTCGATGATGGGCAACATAATCGCAGGGGTTACTATAGGACTCGGAGTTTTGTGCGTAAGTATATGTGATAGTCCTGGACCTCTTCACCATCGTATCAATGGGATGCTGATCGCTATTGCTCTTGTATTTGTTATTGCTGTAATTACCGGCTTTAGTATTCATTATCACTGGTTAATGGCTCTTGAACTGTTGATTTTCAGTTTTATATTTTCAATGATTGGTATTTATGGAGCAAGAGCAACTTCAGTCGGAATAGCAGGTCTCATTATCATGATTCTTCATATTGATGATCTGTATACTCCCAAAGCTGTAATGCTTAATTCGGCTTACGTATTTACAGGAGGGGTATGGTATTTCTTTTTAAGTCTTCTCCTCAATCGTTTACAACCCTATAAGCTTGCTCAGCAAGCAATTGGTGATGCAATTTTGTCAACGGCGAAATACATGCATTTAAAAGCATTAATGTATGACAAAAATACAGACTACGATGAGAATTACCGTCACCTGATCGACCGCCAGATTACACTTCATGCTAAACAGGATCTGGTGAGGGAGATATTGTTCAAAACACGTAGTATCGTGAAGGATACTACTCATAAAGGAAGAACCTTGCTTGCTGTTTTCAAAGACAGTGTTGACCTTTTCGAACAGGTTATGGCATCTCATGTGAATTATAAATCATTGCATCAAATCATAGACGATGATTTACTGGATGCATTCAAAGATACCATTGCTAAAGTAGCTACCGAACTTGAATTTATTGGGATAGCCATGCAACGCGGTAATAAATCATCTCCCCACAAATCAACAGAAGTTGCTATTTCAGAACTCGAAATTTATTTTGATAATTATCGTAGCAGACATGCAAATCAAAACAATATTGAAGAACTGTCAAATTTGCGTCAGGTCATTGAAAGCATTAAATCCATTTATAATCGTATTTTGATTATGCATCGTTATACGGCTTATGATCCAAAGTTCAATGCTGCTGTTGATCCCGATGTGGACAGAAATAAATTTATTACATCAACGGAGATTTCCATTGAAACATTTTTTTCCAATTTAAATTTTCAATCTAATATATTC
>CAZMRM010000062.1:11139-13020 GCA_964568515.1 uncultured Chitinophaga sp.
ATATATTCAGGTATTCAATACGTGTTAGTATTACCCTTTTTTTGGGTTATTTATCATTAAGGTTTTTACCATTTGGACACAATTACTGGATATTACTTACCATACTGGTTATTCTAAAACCGGCATATAGTTTAACCAAAAAAAGAAATTTTCAACGTTTAATTGGGACGCTTATCGGGATTATTATTGGAGCCATTCTACTTTACCTGATAAAAAATGAAAATGTCTTGTTGGGAATTATGGTGATTTCAATGATTGGTGCATATAGTTTAATGCGAATTAAGTATTTACCATTTGTTGCATTTATGACGGTTTATCTTTTAATTTCTTTTTACTTAATGAAAACAGCTGATTTCGATAAGCTAATTATAGAACGTGTTATTGATACGGTGATTGGTTCGGCTCTGGCACTTTTAGCAACTTTTTTGATTCCACCAAAATGGGAAAAAGAGCAGATAGGTCCATTAATCAACAATTCAATTTCGGCCAATGCAAAATACTTTAAATATGTGGCCAATTGTTTTAGGAATACCACAACGGATATTGCTTATTACAAATTATTACGTAAAGAAGCTTATGTAGCATTGGCAAATTTATCAGGTGCTTTCCAACGAATGTTATCAGAACCCGAGGACAAGCAATTAAAGGGGGCTGAGATATACAACATGGTTGTTAATAATCATTTACTGTTAGCTCATACTTCTACTTTGGCTTCTTATATTCCTTTACTGAAAAATAAAATTAAAAATCCCTTTTATGCAACTATTATTGAAGATACGATAGTTGCACTAAATACAGAAAACCAGGAAAGAACATCCAATTTTGTGTTAACTGATGCAATAAAGGCAATAGAACATGATCCTCTTGATAATACAGGTATAGATGAAACGGAAGTACTTGAACAGCAAATTATAGTGGAGGCCGTTACGGATCAATTGCAATATATCCATAAGATATCAAAAGATATTCATCGTTTGATCAGTAAAAATTCTGTTTCCATTCATTCAATCATTAGATGATTCCCATTTTTTTCATCAGGAAAGATGCATTCATCGTAGAGCATACGCCATTTTTTACCTGATAATCAAAGGATAATTTATCATTATCAATTGTAATTTCAAAACAAAGATTACGAATATTTTTAGGAAAGTCCTGAACTAATTTCGATAATTCAACATCATGTGTAGCGACAATACCCACTCCTTTTAAGAAGATCATTTTTTTAATCAGTGCTTCTGAACCATGATGTTGATCTTTTGAGTTGGTCCCTTTTAAGATCTCATCCAGCAGAAAAAAGACTTTTTCACCTTTTTCATATTGCTGAATTAATTGATGAAGCCGTTTAAGTTCTGCATAAAAGAAGGATTCATTTTCCTGTAAAGAATCATTTGTTCTTAAGCTCGTAAATAAACGTATGGGTGTAAATGTAAATTTATCTGCACATACAGGCAATCCGATCATTGCCAAAGTCAGGTTGACTCCTATGGTTCTTAAAAAGGTGCTTTTACCAGCCATGTTTGCTCCAGTAAGCAAATCAACATGAGATAAACCGTTTATTGAATAATTATTTTTAACCAATTTTGATTTGTTAATTAACGGATGTCCGATACGTTCGGTATGGATCAAAAACTCTTCTGTTGAAATATCAGGGTATGTATATTCGGGATTATTGTGTGCATATATTCCAAGACTTATGAAGGCATCAAATTCACCAATTATATCGATCCATTTTAAAAAATCTGTTTTGTGAATTTTTTTCCAGTTCTCAAGACGTATCATTACATTTATATCAAAAAGAAAAATACCATTGAGTACGATTCCAACTATCATATTTAGCCTCGCATCCAGTGTATTTACAATTTTCTTTAGCTTATTTATAAT
>CAZMRM010000063.1:0-4370 GCA_964568515.1 uncultured Chitinophaga sp.
AACCCCGAAACCTATCGTTGGGGAGAAAAATCATGATTTGTTGAAAAGTTTTGTCTTTTTTAACAAAAAATTTTATCAAATGTACTTTTGTAAAGTTATTTTTACAGTTGCATCCCCGTGCACACACGTTTTGAATTATTTATGTCCATGTTTGAATTAAGTAAGAATATACTGGAAAAGGTAAGCTTTGACAGGTTACTTTTCAGAAAAGAATTAATGAAAGCGGTTAAGTGGTTGAAGCCTGCAGAAAAAACATTATTAAAAGTATGGTGTCTGGCTACATTTGGACATCAATATAAGAATGAAATTATGGAAGTATTTAAGAACGTTACGAAGTCTTAATAAATTCTAAATTTCGCTTCAAACCAGAAAATTTTGTCCGTTTAACTGCAGATCCTTTAAAAACTTTTTTAAAGGTTTCTTCAGTTAGCTCATACCAGTCTTTTTTTGTCATATTTAATAAATCACCTTCCGGTTTAAATTGCTGCATGGAGTGTTCTTTTGCAAAACGATTCCATGGACAAACATCCTGACAGACATCACAACCAAAGGCCCAGTTACCCAATTTTCCATTTACATCTGCCGGGATGTTTTCTTTTAACTCAATGGTAAAATAAGAAATGCATTTACTACCATCCACCACATAGGGTGCAATGATGGCATCTGTTGGACAGGCATCCATACAACGTGTACAGGAACCGCAGTAATCTTTTATGGGCCCATCTTCTTCCAGCTCCAGATCAATAATTAACTCCGCAATAAAATAAAAAGATCCATTGTTTTTATTGATAAGATTACTGTTTTTACCGATCCATCCCAAACCGCTTTTCCTCCCCCATGCCTTGTCAAGCACAGGTGCTGAATCTACAAATACCCTCCCATCCACTTCTCCTATGCTGGATTGAATAAACTGTAACAGTTCGTTCAATTTTTCTTTTATCACTGTATGATAATCACTGCCATAAGCATACTTGCTTATTTTCGGCGCAGTGGGATCCTGCTGTTTCTCGGAAGTATAATAATTGAGTAGTAAGGAAATAACTGATTTTGCTCCGGGAACAAGCAACCGTGGGTCAAGCCGTTTATCAAAATGATTTTCCATATAGCTCATTTGTCCATGCATATTCTTATTGAGCCAGGCTTCCAAGCGCGGTGCTTCCTCTTCTAAAAATTCTGCTTTGGAAATACCACAATAGTCAAAGCCAAGACGCTTGGCTTCTGCTTTTATAAGTTGGGTATTTTTGGAAAGATTCATTGTTTAACAACTATTATTCATACCTATCCGGGATTACAGCAATTCTTACAATGAATACTCCGTTTTTATCATTGTAATTGTATAGCAGTGCGTTTTATGATCACGAAAATTTTTTTAATCAGGACTTGTTTTACAGTATTCATTATCCGGGGTTCTATGTATTTTTTTTACAGTGTAGGGACTAACCTGTAATTTATTTGCTAATGGTTGTCAGTCTATATCAAATAAACTTCCTCTCTGTCCCCGCGGTATCTTCCCCAAATGCTTATATGCCTGTTCCGTGGCTTCACGTCCACGTGGTGTACGCACCAAATACCCTTCCTGTATAAGGAACGGTTCATATACTTCTTCAATAGTTCCTGCTTCTTCTCCAACAGCTGTTGAAATAGTAGTTAATCCAACAGGACCTCCTTTGAATTTTTCAATCAGTGCAGATAAAATACGGATATCCATTTCATCCAATCCATTTTTATCTACATTCAATGCCGAAAGTCCGACATGTACAATTTCAATATCAATATTTCCATTGCCTTTGATCTGCGCAAAATCCCGGATACGCCTAAGTAAGGCATTTGCAATACGTGGTGTCCCTCTGCTTCTATGGGCAATTTCTCCTGCGGCCTCATCGGTGATCGGTACATTTAAAATACCTGCTGCACGAATAATGATTTTTTTTAATAAGGCTGAGTTATAATAATTCAGACGGGAGTTAATACCAAACCGTGCTCGTAAAGGTGCTGTCAATAAACCACTGCGCGTGGTGGCACCTACCAGCGTAAATGGATTTAATTTGATCTGAACGCTGCGTGCATTCGGACCACTATCGATCATGATATCTATTTTATAATCTTCCATTGCCGAATACAAATACTCTTCAACGATGGGACTTAAACGATGGATCTCATCTATAAATAATACATCGTATTCTTCCAGGTTTGTAAGCAATCCGGCTAAATCGCCGGGTTTGTCAAGAACAGGGCCGGATGTAATTTTAATATTTACACCCAACTCTGCTGCAATAATATTGGCCAGTGTGGTTTTTCCCAATCCGGGAGGACCATGTAACAATACATGATCCAGTGCCTCGCTTCTTTGCTTGGCTGCTTTCACAAAAATTTTTAAATTTTCAACCACTTCCTGCTGGCCAGTAAAATCATTAAACTCTGCAGGCCTCAGCACTTTTTCAAACTCCTTTTCGGCAGCATTTAAATTTTCAGCATCCGGATTGATATTTGGATTCATTTATTTTAAGGTAATATTTGTTTGACCCACAATTACTTCATCACAAATAATATCGATCAGGTATTTTCCGGGAATAAATTCGGAAGGACCAGAACAAAAAACGTCAACATTTACCCGTTCATTTTTATAGTTTATCTCTTCTTTTCCTGCATAAAATCCCCTGGAACCATTAAAGTTAATGAGGTTACTTTCATCATCCGATTTCGTAAGTTCTTTACCGTCAGGTGTTGTTATCCTTACATATACCGGTTTAACGCCTTGTTTGGCAATCCTGTTTTCTCCCAAGGTAAACGATACTTTTATTCTTTCAACACGGGATGCTTTATTTGTAAGCACCTCTTTTGTTCCCCCCGATTTAAACTTTATACCTGTTGCCTTTGGATTTTCTGCTTCTAAAACCGAACCCAGGTTTACCGTATTCTGAAGAGCATCTTTATCCTTCGTTAGCTGCTCTGCTCTTCCTTTTTCATTCGTTAAATCTTCATTCACTTTATCTTTTTCTGCAAGAATTGTTCTATTCAACGTGTTTAAAGAATCCAGTTGAACAACATAATGCTTCATGATCTTACGTAATGTTTCTGTTTCTTTCTTCAATTTCGCAATCACATAAGCATCATCCTTGTGTTTCTCTGCTTGTTCAAGCAATTTTGAAATCTCTGCACGCTTTTCGTCCAGTTCTTCTTGTAATGCTTTATCGCTTGTTTGTAAGGTTGCGTATTGATCCTGCAGACTTAACAACTCCGATTTGATATTATTACGCTCAATAACAATCTGCTCTTTTTCCACTACAATCACATCTCCCCTGTGTTTTTCTTTCCACCAAAGCCAGCCAAAAGTGGCATTTCCGATAAGTAACAATACCAATAAGATGATCAATACCTTGTTTGTAGATTTTTTTTCTTCCTGATTGTTTTTCATAATTTAGGATTGTTTATTTTCGACTTTTGCAAAAGTAATATATTTTAAAGTAATCCGTTTACCATTATTTGTAATTCATTGCCGTATCCTACAATTGAATTGGAAAATAACCTTTATGAACACGACTACAAAATACGTAAAATTTACCTCGAAAAAAATATTTACCCTCTGGCAGGATTTTGTTTCTCTTTTCTTTCCTCTCATCTGTGCTGCCTGCGGTAAAAATCTCTTTAAGAATGAAAATGGCATTTGTACTTCTTGCCTGTATTATTTACCTAAAACGAATTATCATTTAATTAACGATAATCCTGTTGAAAAAATTTTCTGGGGACGTATTCATATTGCTTTCGCCTCTTCTTTCTATAATTTTAATAAAGGAGGCAAAGTGCAACAGCTGATCCATTCTCTTAAATACAAAGGAAATGAGCAAGTCGGTATTCAGATAGGAAAAATATATGGATGGGAGCTTCGTCAGCAAACCGGTTTAAATACGGTGGACCTGATCATTCCTGTACCATTACATAAAAAAAAGTTAAGGAAAAGAGGATACAACCAAAGTGTCTGCTTTGCAGAAGGGTTATCTTCCAGCATGCAGCTGGAGATGGATTCAACGATATTGTTCCGGTCTTTGGAAACAGAAACACAGACAAAAAAATCAAGATTTCTACGTTGGAAAAATGTGGAAAATATGTTTTTAATAAAAGACGCACATAAAATACGGGATAAACATATTTTACTGGTGGATGATGTGATCACAACCGGTGCCACATTGGAGGCTTGTGCACGGGCTCTTCTAAAAGCTCCAGGTGTAAGAATAAGCATCGCTACCATTGCCTGTGCTTCTAATTAATAACATGTTTTAACGTTTCTGCTTGCTATTTTACACGAAAAACACGCTCTTTTTTTCCATATCTTTGCTGCTCAGAAAATATATGTATGGCAGAATCTATCAGTA
>CAZMRM010000063.1:4380-13011 GCA_964568515.1 uncultured Chitinophaga sp.
CCAAAGAAGAGAAATACGAATCCCTGATTCCACAGCTAAAAGGCCTTGTTGAAGGAGAGGCCGACTTTATTGCCAACCTTTCAAATATCATGGCTGCCTTAAAGTATACAATGGACTTTTTTTGGGTAGGAATTTATTTTGTAAAAGATAAACAGCTTGTTTTAGGTCCCTTTCAAGGGCCTGTAGCTTGTACACGTATTGCTTTTGGAAAAGGTGTTTGCGGAAAAGCATGGGAGCAAAAAAAGACGCTTATAGTAGAAGATGTAGATCAGTTTCCCGGACACATCGCATGCAGTTCTTTATCCCGCTCTGAAATTGTATTGCCCGCGTTTGATAAAAAAGGTGAAGTAACCCTGATTCTGGACGTGGACAGTGAACATCTTTCAAATTTTAATGGTACGGATCAAAAATACCTGGAACTGGTAATGCAACTCATTACGTCTTTAATTCCATGAGAACTTCACCATGATAGAGCAGAAGAACGTTTTCATTATACTGTTTTAATATAAAATGTGTATTGACCTCCATGAAATTAAATCACCGAAGAACAATTATTTTTTTTAATACTCCTTGTCTTTTTTTCATCCTTCTTCTTTTTGTTTGTTCCTGTGCACAAATGGGATCACCAACCGGCGGCGCTTATGACAGAACAGCACCAAAAGTTGTCCGATACCAGCCGGATAGCGCCAGCATTCACTTTAATGCCCGGAGTATTGAAATTACATTTGATGAATTCATTCAATTACAGGATGTCAATAATCAGCTACTCATTTCGCCACCATTGGAATTTACGCCGGAGTTGACCGCTAAAAAGAAAACACTTCGCATAGAACTGAATAAAAAAGAAGTACTTAAATCCAACACTACCTATTCCATCAGCCTGGGAAATGCTGTTAAAGACATCCGTGAATCCAATTCATTTGAAAATTTCAAATATGTGTTTTCTACCGGTGATTTTATCGACTCCTTAACATTTAGTGGAAATGTGATGAATGCTTTTGACCATAAATCGGAAAAAAATATATTGGTGATGCTTTACAGCGATCTGTCCGACAGTGCGGCTTATAAAACTCTTCCCGATTATTTCGCAAAAACCAATGATGTGGGCGCCTTCAGAATAACAAATATTCGTACAGGAAAATACAGGGCTGTAGCACTTAAAGATGAAAATGCCAATTATAAATATACGGAAGGTGAACAATTTGGATACCTGGATACACTCATTGAGGCCGGGAAAACCCAAGATGAAACCATCTATTTATATAAAGAAGCACCAAAAAAAATATTTTTGAAAAAATATTATCAGGCACACTATGGAAAATTTCAACTTATTTTTAATGAAGGATCCGACAGTCTGCATATTACTAAATTGAATAAAGAAGAATTAAAAGACGTCAAAGAGTTGCTGGAATTTTCAAAAACAAAGGATACACTAACGTATTGGTTAGATCACATAAATAAAGATTCCTTGATTTTACAGGTAAATAATGGCCATACCATCCTGGATACACTCCGTTTTAAATTAATAAAAAAAGAAGCCGCACTTAAATCTAAATCCGATAGACAAGTTTTTAAATTCACTTTATTCCATTCTTTCCATGGTTCTTTCTTTGATCTGAATAAAGAGTTGGATATTGCTTTTACACACCCTATTGAAAAAATAAATGATTCTACAAACGTATTATTAAATGAAGATTCGTTGGCCTATAAAAAACATCCGCTCATTTATTCAGAGTCTTCAAATCAAAGCAATGTTGTAAAAGTAAGAACACCAAAAAAAATAGATGCAAAAGGTTCAACAAGAAATATGTTGCTTAAAGAAAATACAACTTACTATTTAACCATTCTACCTGCTACTTTTACAGATTTTTTTGGTTTAAACAACGATACTATAAAACTACGATTCAGAACAAAAGAAGAAAAGTTTTATGGAAGTGTTAAATTGAATTTATCGATAGAATCCCCTTCCGGTTCTTATATCGTTCAGTTATTAAATGAGAAGGAAGATATTATTCGTGAACGTATTTTTTCCAGATCGGAAGCTATATTTTTTGACTTTCTCTATCCGGCCAACTACAAACTGAAAGTCATTTTTGATAAAAATGGAAATGGGAAGTGGGACAGTGGAAATTATCTGAAAAAGCAGCAACCGGAAAAGGTGATCTATAATATTGAACCCATTAATATTCGTTCCAACTGGGATCTGGAGTTTGAATGGAACATCACTGAACCGAAATAAACCCGGTTCAGTGATATTTACTTTTATACAACAGAGGTTGTCATTGATTTAATCTCAAAACTATCCGCATCTTGTATGGCAGGAAATGCCTTTCTGAACTCTTCCAGTTCCGAATAGCTTAATGTTACTGTTTCAGAAACTTCTTCATGTGGTTTTATCTTACTGATGATCTCACCCTTTGCATTAATGACTGCTGAGTCGCCTGAATGAGAAATATCATTACCATCCGGACCTACACGGTTGGAACCAATGACATAGCTTTGATTTTCAATAGCACGGGCCAATAGCAATGTTTTCCATGGGTAGGCTCTTCTTTCCGGCCAGTTGGCAACATATATCAGTACATCATAAGATGCATCTTTTGTATTTCTGGCCCATACAGGAAAACGAAGATCATAACAGATCAACGGACAAATTTTCCAGTCTTTTAGTTTTACAACTAATTTTTCTTCGCCTGCTGAATAATGATTGTGTTCATCACCCATGCTAAACAAGTGACGTTTATCATATTTGCTGTACGTTCCATTGGGATGTACCCACAGTAAGCGGTTAAAAAAATGCCCGCCTTCTTCACAAATAAAACTTCCGGTCAGAACGCAATTCTTTTTATGTGCCTGCTCCTTCATCCACTCCACTGTTTGTCCGTTCATGCCTTCAGCGAGGTTCTTTGGTTTCATACTAAAACCTGTACTAAACATCTCGGGAAGTATGATTAAATCAGTGGCTTCTTTGATGTCTGCTATTTTTTTTGAAAACTGTTCCAGATTTTTTTCTTTGTTTTCCCAGAATAAACCAGACTGGATCAATGTTATTTTCAGATCTTCCATGATTCCTGTTAATTTTTGTTTTTAAATTTTGTTCAAAATCTCTGCTGCTTTCTCTAAAGTTGCATTTTTTTTCGCAAAACAAAAACGCAATACTTTATTATCCAATGCCTCATGATAAAATACAGATATTGGCACCGAAGCAATTCCACTTTCTTTTGTAAGTTTCACCGCATAATCCGTATCTTTTTCATCACTCAGTTTTGAATAATTCAATAACTGAAAATAGGTTCCCGCAGCAAGTGTAAACTTGAATTTAGAGCCTGCAATTAATTTTGCAAAATAGTCTCTTTTTTCCTGGTAAAACTTATTGAGTTCTTCGTAATGTTGTTTCTCTTTTAAATATTCTGCAAGTGCAAACTGTATCGGTGTATTTACGGAAAACACCACAAATTGATGTACTTTGCGGAACTCTGCCATTAACTGTTTAGGGGCCACGCAATAACCCATTTTCCAGCCGGTTGTGTGAAATGTTTTACCAAATGAAGAGATAATAAAACTACGTTCTGCAAGCTTAGGATAGCGTGCCACACTTTGATGTTTTTTATCATCAAAAATAATATGCTCATATACTTCATCACTGATAAGCACGATCTCTGTACCATTCACCAGTTTTTCCAGCTGTTTCATATCATTTGCCGAAAATACGCTTCCGGTTGGATTGTGCGGCGTGTTGATGATGATCATCTTTGTCCGGTGAGTGATCATTTTTTTTACCTGGTCCCAATCAACCGTATAATCCGGTGCTTTGAGCTGCAAATACACCGTTTTTCCACCACTGATTTCTACAGCGGGTTGATAACAGTCATACGCCGGTTCAAAAATAATCACCTCATCACCTTCTCTGATGATGGCTGAGATAGCTGTATAAATAGCTTGTGTACCACCTGCGGTGATGGTGATTTCTGTTTCAGGATCATATTTGGCTCCATACAGATCTTCTGTTTTTTGAGCAAGTATCTCTCTGAGCAATGGTATTCCAGGCATCGGCGCATACTGGTTATGCCCTGCTTTCATATTCTTATTGATCAGACTTATCAGTTCCTGGCTGCAATGAAAATCGGGAAATCCCTGTGAAAGGTTAATTGCCTGATGTTCCGTGGCCAATTTGCTCATTACTGAAAAAATAGTGGTTCCTACATTGGGTAATTTACTACTGATCAAACCTGGATAATTCATAAGTAAAGCTATTTAAATGGATGCTGAAAATGAGGGAATAAAGCTACGTATTATTCATAAATCCCAGGTATTGATCGCAAAACATTATTTTTTCATGCAAAACCCTAAAATTATCTGCTCATTTTACTACATAATTCCTTGATTTCCTATATTTTTGCCCCTTATTATTAATTTAAAACATAGAAAATGGTAATTGAAAACAATAAAGTCGTTTCGGTAAATTATAATTTATCCATAAAAGAAACCGGTGAGCAAGTAGAGCAAACCAGCAAAGAGCATCCTTTTGTTTTTTTATTCGGAGCAGGCGGTTTACTGGAAGATTTTGAAAACAACCTGAAAGGAAAAAAATCAGGTGATACATTTGATTTCTTTATAGAACATTCACGTGGATATGGTGTTCGTGATGAACAGCATGTAGTAATGATTCCGGTTGAAGCATTTTTAGGAGATGACGGAAAAATCGACAGCGAAAACGTGAAACCTGGTGTTACGCTTCCCATGGTGGATAATGACGGAAACCGTTTATATGGGAAAGTTCTTGAAATTACAACTGAACATGTAAAAATGGATTTTAATCATCCTTTAGCCGGACAAAATCTTCATTTTAAAGGTGAAATACTTGAAGTCCGTACTGCTACTCCTGACGAATTAGCACATGGACATGTTCATGGTGAACATGGTCATCAACATTAATTTTTAAACAGCTGCTGATAAATGAGCATGCCTTATTTTATCAGCAGTTCCTTTACTTTTTAAATGGAACTACGCTTTTCACCTCCTTCCGAACAAGATTTCCAACAAATTTGTGAATATATACGGCTGTTTGAATTAGATGACCGTGAACTCAAAAAAGAAGAGTTTTACGCGGCTTATGAGAATCAACACCTCATAGCTTTTGGCAGGCTGCGAAAACACAAGGACTGTATCGAACTTTGTTCACTCGGAGTAATTGAATCATACCGGGGTCTTGGGGTTGGAGCAGCCTTAACCGCTCAGCTGATCGGACGAGTGGAGCATTCCATTTATGTGGTTTGTATTATTCCCGATTTTTTTGCTCCCTTTGGTTTCATAGAAATCAGCCTGCTTCCATCTTCCATCCAGAAAAAATTAAATTATTGCACACAATCTTTACCTGTTCCTGAGGCTTATGTTGCAATGTGCTTGCAACGATCCTCATAAAAAAATTATACCATTCTGTCAGAGTTTCGCAAATACAAATCCCTTTGATTTGGCATCCTCAATAAAACGGGGCAATGCATATTGCATATTCACACTTGCCTTCCGGCTATCATGAAACACAATGATGGAACCATTTCTGTAATGTGTGATCACATTTTCGAGGCATTGTTGAGGAGAGGTTTTCTGATCATAGTCTCCACTTAATACATCCCACAAAATGATGGAATAGTGTTGTTCCAATTCCTTTTGTTGCTTTTTGCGGATACGGCCGTAAGGCGGACGAAATAAATTACTGTCTACGCAGGCTGCACACTGTTCAACATCTTTTAAATATTCGGGTAAAGGTGTTTTCCATCCGTTGACGTGATGATAGGTATGGTTTCCTATAGCATGTTTTTCCTGAATAATGCGTTGATAGATTTCAGGATGTTTCACCACATTTTCACCTACACAAAAAAAAGTTGCTTCAATTATATTCTCTTTCAACACATCCAGTACCCATGGTGTCACTTCCGGTATGGGGCCATCATCAAAAGTGAGGTAAATTTTTTTTTCTTTTTTATCCTTTCTCCAAACACCAGACGAATACAATTTTTTAAGCAAATAAGGGGGTCGAACCTGATACATATTCAAAATCTTGTTGACAGTAAAAATGCGCTCCGGGAGCGCATTTTTATATTCCATTTATAATTTTTCCTGTGGCGTTGGTTGCGGCTGCATTTTGGTATTCAAGCCGTATGTCTGTAGCAGCAGTGTATAACGCTTTTCAAACTCTTTTGCCAATTCGGGCTGTTTAAAGTTATTTGCAAAGTAGATGAGACGTTCCAGAATATCCTGCGCCTGTTCCGGATCACTGCCAAATTGTGGCAATTCTCTTCTGTCAAAGGCATAATAATACTTAAGATTGGTTTCAAAATTATCAAATAACAGCTTTGCTATGCGGTTTGCTTTATCATTCGCTCCTGCCTGATAATATGCCAGGGTAACCGAATACATGGTGACATCATAAGGAACGTTTTCCTGAGGTGTTACTTCAACTACTTTATCCAATACCTTGATGGCTTTATCTTTTCTTCCTTCATCAATCAAAGCACTTGCAAGCGCACCCATTCGCTGACGAATATTTAAAGCGCAGGAACGGATAAATACATCATCCAAATATTTTCCTTTCACTTCCATGCCACCCCATTTGAACTTATTCATCACGTTATTATACATCGTATCGGTTGCGATCCGTGTTTCCTGTTGTGACTCTTGCTCATTTTGTTTGATCGGAACCAAACGATAAGCAAGTCCTTCCAACTGAAGATAAGGGGCCAGTCCCAAATAGGAGCTTGCTGGTGCAGTTGCTGCAAAATAGATAGGGCGTTTCCAGTCATTGTGTGCCAGTAAATCGATGATCATCAAATCATTTTTCTGAACATAATTGCCGGTCATCGTCCAATCAATATTCTTAACAATACGGCTTGCCAATGCCTTAGGAACTGTACCATTGTTAACAACAGTAGCACTGTCAACCGGAATACGCATATTCTTGGTTGGGAAATAGCTGTAAAATTTTCCATTTCCCACATCCACCTGATTGCTCTTATCATCACTGGCAACAAAGTCCATTAACTCTTTTACAGGAATAAATCCCTGAATACCGCGATCGTGGAAAAGTACGGCATCTCTTGTGCCTTGCCTGTACTGGTCTTTTCTTAATGAAAAAGGAACAGGTGCTGATTCATAGGCCCGGTGCACCATTTGATCTATGTACCAGTCTGTGTTTAATAATTCCAAACAAATCACCCGTACATCCGTACGTATCCCTTGAACTTCTTGTGCATACCACAACGGGAAAGTATCATTGTCGCCATTTGTAAACAGAATGGCGTTTGGAGCACAGGAATTCAGATAATCTGCGGCAAAGTCTCTTGCTATATAACGTTGAGAACGGTCATGATCATCCCACTCTTCTTTTGCCATAATGGTTGGAACAGCTAATAAACAAAGAGCAGTAGAAACAGCGGCACTGGTGGTCTGATTTAGTTTCTTTTGTAAAAAGTCGTAAATGGCCAGTACGCCCAATCCTATCCAGATGGCAAAGGCATAAAAAGAGCCTGTATAAGCATAGTCCCGTTCACGTGGTTCAAAAGGCTTTTGATTCAGATACATAACAATGGCCAATCCGGTGAAGAAAAATAATAAGCCTACCACGGCAGCATTGTTCTTATCCTTATTAATTTGGTAAAACAATCCAATAAGACCTAATATCAACGGCAATGCATAGAGTGTATTCTTCCCTTTATTATTATCAGCACCATCAGGCAAACCTTTGGTGATACCACCTATTCTAGGGTTCTCCAGTACCGGCAATCCTGACATCCAGTTTCCTTCGTGTGGTGCGCTGTGCCCCTGAATATCATTCTGACGGCCTACAAAATTCCAAAGAAAGTAACGTCCATACATCCAGCCTACCTGGTAAGAAAAAAAGAAGCCCAGGTTTTGAGCAAAAGTTGGTTTTTCAATGGATTCCTCTTCTCCGGATTGGGGATTTTGTACATTGATGCGCTGATATTTCCGGGGATCTGTCCAGTTCTTATATCCTCTGACGTGTTGCGGTTGATCACTCCACATTCTTGGAAAAGGCGTGCAAAAACGATCATCATAATTGGGCAAGGTACTTTTGCGATCATCGGAGATCACATATTTTTTCTCTTTTTCATCCTTTACATATATTGGATTTCCATCGTTATAAGGTTTCTGACGATCCAGGGGTGCGGAAAAATACTGACCATAACTGATGGGCCATGTTCCGTATTGCTCCCGGTTCAGATAAGACAAGAGGTTAACCGCATTTTCCGGGTTGTTTTCATCCATAGGCGTATTGGCCTGTGAACGAATAACCAGAACAATAAAGGTAGAATACCCGATTAATATAACGGTAAAACAAAGTATAACCGTGTTGAGGATAGGTTTTACATGCTTTTTGGTGTAACGCAATCCAAAAATAATTCCACCGATCAATAATACAAAATAAAGAATGGTTCCACTGTTAAACGGAAGACCCAGTGAATTAACCGTAGTAATTTCGAACCAGGCCGCCAGTTTAACGATCAGCGGAATAATACCACCCTGAATACCACCTAATATAACAAGAGAAATAATACCGGTGATTACCATTCCTCTGGTAGTAATAACCGTATTTTTTCTAAAGTAATAAATGAA
>CAZMRM010000064.1:0-5864 GCA_964568515.1 uncultured Chitinophaga sp.
AATAACGCGTGCTTACATCATCCAGGTAATCTGTGAATGTTTTGCGCATTCCCCATTCCAAACCGAGACTCATATTTTTTGCGACATTTATTTTAACCCCTACACCAAATGGTAAGGCAATTTGTAATAATTTATATGCTTTGGGGCCACCGGGAAGCCCTTGTCCTTCAGTGGAAAGCGGCTGCAATGCGATCCATTCATCATTGTATTGACCATGTGGCTCGAATAGGAATCCGGCAATTCCGCCAAATAAATAAGGAGAAAATTTGGATTTATCATCTCCTATTGCATAATTTAAAAAGTTAAATTCTAACTGGGTTGAAAATTCGGTGATGGATGATTGAAAGCTGAGGTTTCGCTGTTGTTGGCCGGGTGCAGAAGAAAATTCATCATGAGCTTCTACTCTGCCCAGTAAAAAGTTAGCA
Organism: uncultured Chitinophaga sp.; assembly: GCA_964568515.1. Taxonomy (GTDB): domain Bacteria; phylum Bacteroidota; class Bacteroidia; order 2-12-FULL-35-15; family 2-12-FULL-35-15; genus 2-12-FULL-35-15. The sequence goes on from CAZMRM010000064.1 coordinate 426, forward strand.
CGAGCTGCTAAGCGGGGATTGAAGTTGCATCTGAAAACAACACCTCCACCAGGTTTTGTAAACTGATCAAAATGTCGTATTGGATTAAGATCACCAATGTAATACGATCCGCCCAGGAATAAGCCAACCTCAACACTTTTTTTGTTTTTGCGTTGTGCAAAAGAAGATAGTGCTAATAAGCAAAAAAAAAGTATAACAATTTGATTTTTCACTTGTTAAGGCTCGGACTAAATAACATTTAAAACGCGTTTTTATTGCATTTTTTTGCAATGGGAAGGCAAATATACTGGAATTTTGTTTACCTAATCGTGTTAATTTTAGTTAATTGCGCTTGTCCAATCCCCAAAGCAATTTGTTACGAATGGTGCTAAAAAAGCTTTGATTTTCTAATTTTATCAAATGGGCATAGAAATCTGCTTTTTTTAAGGTAAGTTCTATTGTAGAGTCGATTACTTCACTCCTTGAATCCAAAGAAACCATATACTGGCTGCTGCGACCAGTTATTTTTAGAGTAATAATGTGGCTATCGGATATAACCAATGGACGAACATTCAGATTATGCGGAGCTATGGGTGTTATTACAAAATTCTGAGAACCAGGCATAACCAACGGTCCGCCGCAACTGAGTGAATAGGCCGTTGATCCTGTAGGGGTTGCCACAATCAAACCATCAGCAAAATAAGAATTAAGGTATTGACCATCAATATATGCATTTACGGTTACCATTGCCAACGAATCCTTTTTCATTACCGTTAATTCATTCAATGCATAGTTCACCTCACCAAACAAATTACCCGAAGTTGTCAAACTTAATAAAGCACGTGGTTCAATAGTATATCGCTTACTAACCAGTGCATCAACTGCAGCACTTATTTCCGTTTTCGCAACATTTGCAAGAAAACCTAAACGGCCGGTATTGATTCCAAGGATAGGGATACCTGAATCTCTCACATACATCAATGTCTCCAGAAAAGTACCATCTCCTCCCAAACTAAACATGTAATTAACTCCCTTTTTTATATCCAGGTGCGATTGAAATGTAGTTACTGAGGCTGGTAAGACCAATTGTTTCGAAATAAACTCATAAAATGGCTGATAAATGACAATTTCTGCTCTACATTCCATTAATTTGTCAAATAGAAATTGAATTGATTCCGAACTATTGCCTTGTGTGGGCCGACCATAAATAGCTATTTTCATCTATATCTTACACTTTTTTTAGACAGTTGCAGGAATGAAGTATTAAATATTGATGTAATTCATAAATGAATCAAAACGATTTTTCATATCATCCAAAAATTCGCTTTGATAGAAGGATGCTTTTACATTATAATTATATCTGTAAAATGTTTGCAGGGTAGCAGAAAGATCCGTTTTATTGGTTTTTATTGTTACCTCAATTTTAGTTGAATCTGCCAGCGGATTTAAATAACAGCTTAGTATTTTTCCGTCATTGCTTTCAATGATCTGTGCAATTTGTGTCAAAGAATAATCATGAATATTCATCTCCAAAACAATTATTCCTCCCGGTTCATTAGTGGCTGCCAGTTTTGAAAATTGATGTAATAATGCTGTTGCAGGAATTAATCCCAGATAATGCTCATGCTCATTCAAAACAGGCATCACCGTTAATTTCATATTTGAAACTAATTTAATTACCTCGTAAATATGCTGATTTTCCAGTACAAATGGACGAATCAGCGAAAGTTTGCTTTTTCCTATCTCATTATCTGTTATATTGAAATCCAAAATATCCGTATCAGAAATAAGTCCTAAATACTCATGTTTATTGACAATGGGCAACTGCGAAACTTTAAATTCATCCATCCAGTTAATCGCCATTAAGCCGATATCAGAAGTTTTTAGAGGTGGTATTTCATCTGTTATTAAGTCTTTTGCGAGCATCTTTTCGAGGTTATAGTTGAAATTATTCCACTTATTCGTTGCATCACTGGCATATTAATGCATAATCCTATGTCACAAACTTAGTAATTTTTTAGCTTTGCAATTATTTTAAAAAATTCATCCTGCTAAGTTTGAAATATGATTACCAAATTAAGTGTTAATATTAACAAAATTGCAACCATCCGGAATTCCAGGGGAAACAATGTTCCCGACCTGTTAAAAGTTGCAATAGATTGTGAACGATTTGGGGCACAAGGAATAACAGTACATCCCCGACCAGATGAACGTCACATCCGATACCAGGATGTTCGGGATTTAAAACCATTATTGACTACGGAGTTTAACATTGAAGGAAATTCATTGGAAAAAAAATTTGTAGACCTTGTTTTGGAAGTTAAGCCGCATCAGGTGACACTTGTACCAGACTCCATTGACCAGCTTACATCCAATCAGGGCTGGGATACTATTAAACACCGCGATTATTTGGAGGACACCATTGCTATGTTCAAAAATGCCGGTATCCGTACTTCTATTTTCCTGGATCCTGATCTGAAAATGATAGAAGGAGCAAAAGCAACCGGAACTGACCGGATTGAACTGTACACAGAAAGTTTTGCAGCAAAATATAGTCATTCACCTCAACAAGCGATCGAACCATATGTGGAGGCTGCAAGATTTGCGAATGAACTCAAACTCGGTATTAATGCAGGACACGATCTTAATCTGATTAATTTAAATTATTTTTCAAAGAACATTAGTGGTTTATTAGAAGTTTCCATAGGTCACGCTTTGATTTCGGACGCCATTTATCTTGGCCTTGAAAATACTATACAACTTTATCTAAGGGAATTAAAGCAGGCATAAAATGAAACTATTTTACAGAGCATTTGGAGAAGGACAGCCCTTTTTTATACTCCATGGCTTGTTTGGCCAAAGTGACAATTGGAATACACTTGCCAAACAAATTTCTGAGCAAGGGTTTGCAGTTCACACCATTGATCAACGCAATCATGGGTTATCGCCACACAGTACGACTTGGGATTATCATTCCATGAGTGAAGACCTGAAAGAGCTCATGGAAGACCTGAATATAAAAAATTGTATTTTGCTGGGGCATTCCATGGGGGGAAAAACAGCCATGCAATTTGCATTGGACTACCCTCACTTTCTCGATAAATTAATTATAGCGGATATGGCTCCTAAATATTATCCCCCACATCACCAATCTGTTATTGAAGGTCTGGAAGCCGTTGATTTTAAGAAGATTAAAACGCGAAAAGAGGCGGAAGCCGTTTTATCATCTTATATTGAGGATTTTGGAACCAAACAGTTTCTTTTAAAAAATATCTTCTGGAAAGATAGCGGAGAGATGGACTGGCGTTTTAACCTACCGGTTATCAGTAAGGAAATTGAAAATGCCGGACAAGCTATTGAAAATGAGGAAGTTTGTGAAATTTCCACGCTTTTCATCCGTGGAGAAAAATCAGACTATATTTTGGATTCTGATTTTGATTCGATCAAAAAAATATTTCCCAAAAGTTCCATTGAAACGATCGCCGGAGCAGGACACTGGATTCATGCTGAAAAGCCAAACGATTTTTTAAAATGCATCCTTGATTTTATAAAATGAATCCCATGTTACTGAATTTATAGTCCAACAGTTACGCTTTCGTACCTAAAAAATGTTAAATAAAGCGAAATTACCTTGACTTTTAAGTTAAAAATCATCAACTTTGCGTTCGCGAAACTGAACAATCTCCCCATAGTTTAACTTCTTGTGGCTTATTGGTTTTTCTTTAACAATCTTTATTTTACGTTAATTCGTAATTAATAGAGGAAATAACTTTGCATAAATTATTAAAAATAAAGTTTGTTAAGGGTTATTTGTGTTTATGGTTAAGTGATAGAAAGAAGAGTGAAGTATCCTAATTTCTGCTTATTTTTAAAATGCAATCTATTAAAGGAATGATGTGTTGTTAAAGTTAGAAAAGTAACCATGTATGAAATCAAAAACTAAAGAATTAGTTCTTACCCTCGATTCTTCTGATAGTCCATTACAAGAGACGCTCTTAAAAGAGACTATTGCTCAGGAGGCCGGTGAGGAAGTTATTAAATTTGTTACAGAACAAGTCGACCTTTCAAAGGATAAAAGCATTTTCCTTTCTTCCAACCGTGCTTCTCTTAAGACGAACAGGGATAGCGATATTCGAACTTATATTGACTTAAAGACCCTAAACCATCAGAACAACCTGAACAGTTATTTTCGTTCTATCAACGAAAAATTGCCTGATGCCGGAATTTACATTGGCTGTGTAGAGAGCTATACTGAACGCAAAGAACGCTTTCAAATGGCTTCCCCCGAACCAATTGTTAAAATGATATGGATAGCCGATTTCTTTGTGAACAGAGTAATGTCCAAACTTTCTGTTACCAAAAACATATACTCCTTTTTTTCCAGAGGCAGGTACAATGTGATGTCAAAAGCTGAAATTCTGGGCCGGCTTTGCTATTCCGGTTTTGAAATAATTGATCATAAACCCATCAATAACCTGTTATACTTTTCTGTAATTAAAACCAGTGAACCTAAAAACGATAAGAATCCCTCCTACGGTTTACTGTTTAAAATGAACAGGGTCAGCAAAGCAGGAAAAATGATCGGTGTTTATAAAGTGCGAACCATGCATCCGTATTCTGAATATCTTCAGGATTATGTGGTTAGGCTTAACGGATATAATGAAATAGGAAAACCGAATCATGATTTCAGACTGACCAGCTGGGGGAAAATTATCAGAAAATTACACCTGGATGAACTGCCTCAAATTCTCAATGTTTTAAAAGGAGATTTAAATATTGTTGGCGTTCGCCCTATCAGCAAATTTGGGTTTGAATCACTGCCTGAGGACCTGCAAAAAGAACGTATAAAATATAAACCCGGTTGTATTCCGCCCAATGTTGCATTAAAAATGACCGGATTTGACGGTGTCATCAGTGCAGAGAGGATTTATTTAAAAGAAATGGAGAAAAATTCCGTTGGAACGAATTTTAAGTATTTTTGGAAAGCAATGTTTAACCTTATCACCAGAAAAAGTAGCAGTGCATAATCCTGTCTCGGCTGAATGGATTTCATTAATAAATTTGACTTCCCGAATTAAAAGTTTTATTTTTGCACCCCATAAACTGAATTTGTTCGATTAACATCCCTTATGAAAAATTGTTTCTATTTCTTTATATTTATTAATGCTTTGCTGATCTCTTCTTGCGTGCCTCAACGAAAAGTTGTTTATGTGCAATCGCCAAACGAAAAGACGGAATATGAGTTTCTGGTGAAGAACAAAAAAGGATTGCGAATAGAACCTTTTGACATGCTTTATATTTCAATTAACAGTTTGGACCCCACCGGATATAACTTTTTTCATCAGGAAACAGGAAATACAATGAATATTTCCGAAAATTCCTTATCTATCATGAGTTATACTGTGAGCGACTCCGGTACCATCACCTTACCCATTTTAGGAAAACTCAAGTTACAGGGGT
>CAZMRM010000064.1:5874-12168 GCA_964568515.1 uncultured Chitinophaga sp.
CATTGGATGAAGCAGCAAATACCATCAAAAATTTTACAAAAAACGTATTGAACAATCCTATTGTTTCTGTTCGATTTTCCAACAGTAATGTAACCATTTTAGGTGAAGTACTCCGGCCGGGAACCTACCCTTACTACAAAGAGCAATTAAATGTATTTTTTGCCCTCGGGCTCGCCGGTGATATAACAGAATATGGTAACAGAAGACGCGTAGTGCTGATAAGAGAACGAAATAAAATCATTAATAAATATGAATTGGACCTGACAAAGGATGAAATTTTTAAATCGGATTATTACTATTTAAGGCCCAATGATGTTTTATATGTTGCACCATTGAAAATAAGAAGATTTGGAATGAGAGAATATCCATTTCCGCTTTTGTTTTCAGCAGTTACATCCACATTCTTAATACTTAACTACTTTAAAAAGTAAAATTCTTTTAATAGATGGAAGTTACACAAACCAGTACTGAAAATTTTTATTACCTGAAATCGGCTGTTCAGACCATGAAACGGTTTTGGTATATATTCGCCCTTTCGGTTGTACTATTTGTTGGGCTGGCCTTTTTTATTAACTGGTACATTCAACCTACCTATGAAGTTGGTTCTGTGATTTTAATGGAAGAAGAAAAAAATCCCCGTCCGGATGCCTCACAGGAATTTATGAAAAGCTTTACTATTTTTAGTCCAACCAGTGACATTCAAAAGGAAATTCTTAAAATGAAGTCTTCCGAATTAATTCTGGAAGTCCTGAGAGTCACAAAAGCCGAAATCACTTACTTCGCTAAGCAGGGTATTAAAACAAGAGAGCTATATTACGAAACCCCTTTTCACGTAGAAATATGTGATAAAAAAGGTGTACAACCTGTTGGAATCGAATTTTACATTGTTCCAAAATCAGAAAAAAGTTTTCAACTGATAGTAGAAAAAGGCGAAGAGCAAGTACAGATATATAATTATGAAAAAAATAAAGTAAGTAATATCACCAGTTTCTTTTCTATTAACAAAGAATACAATTATGGTGACACAATCAAATCTGATTTATACTGCTTCACCGTTTCTGTTGAGCAAGATAAACTTTCAGATTATGCATCCAATTGTAAGTTCTATTTTGTTTTTAATGATTTAAATACACTATCCTATACCTATCAAAAAGCAATTCAGATTGAACAGGTAGCTAAAGAAATACAGGCTGCCAGTATCAAAATGAAAGTTAAAAGTCCTCAAAAAGGGATTGATTTTATTGATGCACTTACAAAGGCGTATCTGAATAGAAACCTTGGTAAGAAAAACCTGGTTGCACAAAGCACCATCGAATTTTTTGACAAACAACTTGGAATCCTTGAAGATTCCTTGAAACAAACAGAAGGGAATCTACAAGAATTTCGCGCGAACAATAAAGTGATGGATATCAGCTCCAAAGCCGATCAGATGTTTAAAGGTGCGAATGATCTGGAAAATCAAAGAGCCGAATTACAAGCGAAATCCAAATATTATAATTACATCAATGATAACCTGGATAAAGATCGTAACGGGTCCAGCTTACTCGTTCCTTCTTCTATGGGAATTAATGATAATGTTTTAACCGGAATACTTGAGGAATATTTAAGATTAAACAGCGAAAGAAATAACCTTATTCAAAATAAACAAACACAAAGTCCCTACTTTAATACGCTTACTATTAAAATTAATAATCAAAAAAATACCATTTCTGAAAATATAAAATACCTGATCAATACGAACAATATTCAATTAAATGCTGTTGAAGAACGTTTGAGAAAAGAAAATGCACAAATCAGTGCTTTACCAAGTACTGAAAGAAAACTAGTGGGTATAGAGCGTAAATATAAGCTGAACGATAATATATACACCTATATGTTGGAAAAGAAAGCAGAGGCCCAGGTAGCCAAGGCTTCCACATTAGCTGAAAATGATGTTCTGGAATCCGCTAAATTAACACAACCAACACCTATTTTTCCGAACAAGGCGATCAACCTGGCCATTGGTTTCGTATTAGGTTTACTTTTCCCATTTGCAGGATTTGGTATCAAATCTCTTATGGATGAGACTGTTTCCAGCGAACAAGCCATGCAAGCCATTACAAAGATTCCTTCCATTGGAAGGATCTCCCGTAATAAAGGTAAAAAACAATCAGCTGTTTTAATTGATGCTCCGAAATCTGCTATTTCTGAATCCATACGTACTGTTCGAACAAACATTGATTATTTTTTACAAGGAAAGCGGAACAAAGTCATCCTTTTCACCTCTACCATGTCAGGAGAAGGTAAATCATTTAACTCTTTGAATATAGCACTTAGCTTTTCTTTATTAAATCGTAAAACCATTTTACTTGACTTCGATTTACGTAAACCGAACTCCTATCAATCGGAAGTTGTGCCTGAAAAGGAGTTGGGTTTAAGTTCCTTTTTGAGCGGCGATGCAAAGATCGATGAGATTATTGTGCATTCTACTATCCCTTGTTTTGACTTTATTGCTGCTGGCCCTACACCTGCTAATCCGGCCGAATTGATCAGCTCTGAAAAAACAGAAGCACTCATAAAACAATTACAGCAAGAATACGATTACGTTATTATTGATACTCCTCCTCTTGGCCTGGTAACAGAAGCATTTTTAATGATGCAACATGCTGATCTAAAAATATTTGTTGTCAGAGAAAAAGTAACTCCCAAAAAACAACTGTCAAGTATCATGGCAGAAATGGAGACTAAAAAAATTGAAAATATATATTGGTTACTAAACGATGTGGATATGAGAGACACATATTATGGCCAATCCAATTATTACACCCAGGGTTAATTCTTAAATTTCAATTACACCTAGGCTGATGAATGCATCCATGATTTTGAGAAAGATTTTAAATAAAGATGATGCACGGTCATCCAATATTGTAAAAAATATTTTCAGTTCTTTTGCTTTAAAAAGTATCAGTATTGTTATCAATCTTGCACTTATCCCTTTAACCATTCATTATCTGAGTTCTGTAAAATATGGCGTTTGGTTAACAATCAGTTCCATGTTAGGATGGATCAATTTTTTTGACGTTGGTTTGGGACATGGGCTTCGTAATAAGCTTGCTGAAGCGATTGCAAGGGATGAAACGGATAAAGCCAAAGCCTACGTAAGCACTGCATATATTTCTATTTCCATAATGTGCGTATTTTTATTTTTGGTCTTTTTGGTCATCAACCATTTTATTAATTGGGATTCATTATTGAATATTCCTGCAGGTATTAATGAAAATATGAAATCAATTGCGCTTGTCGTATTTTCAATGTTCTCCTTACAATTTATTCTTCAGCTGATCAATAGTATTTTATTGAGTACACAGCAATCCTACAAGGTTGGATTGATCTCCATGATTTATAATGTGTTTATACTTCTTGGAATTTTTCTTTTAACCAAATTCGTGAAAGAGTCACTGTATAATATTGCACTTATTTTTTCAATGGTTCCCGTTATCGTTTATGCTGTTGTCAATATTTTTTATTTTAAACGCTCCTTTAAAAAATTTTCTCCCAGTATTAAATACTTTCAGCGAAGTGCGTTAAAAGACGTTTTGAATGTTGGTGTTAAATTTTTTATCATTCAAATTTCTTTACTCATCCTTTTTGGAACAAGTAACTTTTTGATCTGTTACTTTTTAGATCCATCTTACGTAACGCCTTATAACATCGCATTTCGATATTTTAATATCGTAGTAATGGCTTTCAGCATTATTATGATACCTTATTGGTCTGCCTATACGGAAGCATATGTAAAAAACGATTTTGCATGGATACAAAAAACAATCAAAAGGGCTTTACGCATTTGGGTGGCCTTCCTGTTTATGGCGTTGTTGATGTTAGCTTTTTCAAATTATGCCTATGAATTATGGGTAGGGAAAGAGAATGCGGTACAAATAGATTTTAAGTTGTCTGTCTTTATGATGATTTATGTTGTTCTGATCACATTTGGTAATGTATTCATTATGCTTTTAAATGGGATCGGAAAAATTAAACCTCAAATGATTGTCAATCTGATCGGGATGTTTGTGTTTTTTCCTTTATCTTATTTATTAGTAAAAATTCTTGGGATGGGATTGGTTGGAATTGTAGCATCTACTATTATTTGCAGTGCCTACAGCTATATTTTTGCCCCTTGGGAAGTAGTAAAAGTCCTTCGCAAACATAAAATACAGGAAGAGAAAGAACAATTATTAAACAACAGTTAAATTATAAATGATATGTTGAATAATATTGATTTATGTGTTGTAATCCCTACATTCAATAGAAAAAAACAATTATCCGCTTTGCTTTATCAATTTAAGCAACAAAAACTAAAAGACATTCGGTTTAAGATTGTTGTTGCCGTTGATGGGTCAACTGATGGAACTATTGAACTTTTGCAAACAGAATTTCCCGATGTTGAAATAGTTAAAGGAAACGGGAACTGGTGGTTTACACGTTCCATGAATGAAGGCTGTAAATATGCCATAGAAAAATTAAAGGCACCACTCATTTTAATGATAAATGATGACGTACAGATACCTATAGAGTATGTTCAAAAAATGATGGATAATTACCGCGAATGTGGTCCAAACTGTGTGATTGGATCAAGCTCTTATTCCGCAGTCCAACCACATGTCATCACCTTTTCAGGGATCAAATCCAAAAACTCCTGGACGCTTAAATATTTCAAATACATTGATTCCTATACGCCAAAAGAACCTGGCATATTAACAGGGGTGGCACCTTCTATTACTTTACCAACCCGTGGATTACTTATTTCTTCTTCCTTGCTTAAAAGTGTAGGTTATATGGATGAAAAACATCTGCCACAGTATGGTTCGGATTATGATCTTGTTTTTAATGCAGCAAAAAAAGGGGCTAAAATTTTTGTAAGCTATGATGCTTATTTACTGGAACACATGGAATTAACGAGTAGTGGTAATCCACGGTTAGTTAAAAATTTTGGTTCATTCCTTAAAAATATTTTCTTTAATAAATATTCTTCCAATTATTTTTTCAAAGACATTAGAATGGCTTGGCGACATGGTATGAAGCTGTTGTACCCATTTTACTTTATCCGAATTTTGAGTGCAATTCCATATATTTATGTAAAATATAAGTATCTTTTAAATAAGAAAGTACAAACGACGAATTAGAAATGTTTAAAAAATTAAGAACCATAGAAGGCCGTCAAGACTTAACCAATTACTTTATTGTATGGGGATTAGTTGCCGTTAGTGGTTTTCCATTTTTTTATACTGCCCAATTGAATATTCTTTTTCTATTCATTCTGGTTTTTTTTCTTTATTTAAAACGAAGTGTAAAGTTTGACACAAGAGCGTTAAATATAATGGCCGCTTTTTATATTGTGGAGATTCTCCAGGTTGTTTTATTTAAACCTTTTGTTGCCATGACTATGCTCGGAACCTACTTCCGGCTATTTCTGGCTTTTTTTATTGTTGCTATGGCCGATAAAAAATTTACCCGGTATTATTCAGATGTTATCTATTGCTTTTGCATCATCAGCTTGATTATATTCATACCATCTGCATGTGTACCTGGTATCCGTAATTTTTTCGTGAGCTCGGTTTGTCCATTATTTAAATCCCCTTTTACTCCTGAGAATGATTTTTATAAAGTAGCAAATACCATCCTTATCTTCAATTTTCATGAGGTCATTGCAGAATTCCGAAATCCGGGGCCTTTTTGGGAACCAGGCGCATTTGCCATCTTTATCAATATTGCATTAATTTTTAACCTCATTAGAGAAAAAACATTGTGGAGTAAAAAGAATATCGTTTTGTGCATTACTCTTTTTTCAACACTTTCAACAACAGGATTTGTTGGATTCTTTGTATTGCTAATGTCCTATTATTTTGCAACAGGGAATGCCATAAAAAACATTCTTATTGCGGTAACTATGATTCCCATTGTTATTACACTGTTTTTTAGTCTTGAATTTCTTAGCGCAAAAATAGAAAACAATATCGCGATTGCAGGCGACGATCACACTTCCCGTTTTGGAAGCGGATTAGCGGATCTAAAAGATTTTGCAGAAAATCCCCTCATTGGCTGGGGGCGTGGTGCAATGCGATATGGCGGAAGGCAATTTACTTTTTTTACCGTTGAGCAGCACAGGAATAATGGTTTAACAGGAGTGCTTGCAACATACGGGATTTTTGTTTTTATCATTCTTTTTTATAACTATTATAAATCTTTAAAGACTTTATGTATTGCCAATTCATTTAATAAAAGTTTTGCTGCATTTTTGTTTTTTTTAATTTTTTT
>CAZMRM010000064.1:12178-12885 GCA_964568515.1 uncultured Chitinophaga sp.
CGGATTTGGACAAACTGTTTTTCAATATCCGTTTTTTTATAGTATCATGTTTATACATTTAGTGTATACCAATAAAAGCGGACAAATAAGCATAGTAAGTTAAAGACAAGCAAGAACAGGATGAAATATTACGTCATAACACCAGCAAAAAACGAGGAAGAATTCATCACCTTTACATTGGAATCAATGGTGAATCAACTATCGAAACCGGCTAAATGGATCATTGTTGATGATGGTTCTACAGATAAAACAAGAGAGATCGTTGAGCGATATCAAAAAGATCACAATTGGATTGAGATCGTATCTGTGAAGGATAAACAACAGGAAAAATTATATGGTTCAAAAGTGATCAGAGCATTTAATGCAGGTTATAAACTTGTTAAAGATGAATCCTATGATTTTATAGTAAAGCTTGATGCTGATCTTTCTTTTCCTCCGGAATACTTCAGGGATATTGCCAATGCTTATGCTAATAATCCCAAACTGGGCATATGTGGCGGATTTATAGTTGAAAAAGAAAGTGATTTTGTAACCAAATCTTCAAGATATCCTCGTGTACAGGGAGCCGTAAAGGCAGTAAGAGCACAATGCTTTAAAGAAATTGATGGCTTTATGGAGGCAAATGGCTGGGATGGCCTGGATCTTTTGAAAGCAATGTATTTAGGTTGGGAAATTGGAAATGTACCCATAAAAATAATCCATCATCG
>CAZMRM010000065.1:0-12752 GCA_964568515.1 uncultured Chitinophaga sp.
TAAATGTTTAAGTAAGGTAAAAGTAACAGAGACTTGTTGCTCCAATGATATGAATTGTGAAAATGAGAAAGAAGATTCTGTAGAAAAAAATGAAATGAAAGACATGATTCATCACTCCTTATTTCAATCCAATCTTTTGATCATAGAAGAAAGACAAAAAACTGTTGAGTTGATCATAAATTTTGTCTCAGCAAATTATAAGAATTCCGTTTTTTCACCTCCCGAAGTCTGTTGTTAATCACAGCGCTGTTTTTTTAATTTCAATACTAACTATTTTTAACGCATAGCGGCATATCTTTTCAGATATGGTTGATATATATCCTTTTCTATTATTATGAACTCAAAAGAAAACAATGTAAAAAACTTTAGCTTCCGCTATTGGAAAAATGATTTACCAGCAGGTCTGGTTGTTTTTTTGGTAGCCCTGCCTTTGTGTCTGGGTATCGCATTCGCTTCAGGTGCACCCTTGTTTTCGGGTGTTATTGCGGGTATTGTGGGCGGACTTGTAGTGGCTTCCTTTAGCGGTTCTGCATTAAGTGTGAGCGGACCGGCAGCCGGTTTAACAGTTATTGTGCTAAATGCCATTAAAGATTTGGGCACCTATGAAAACTTTCTGCTCGCTGTTGTTCTTGCGGGTGTTATACAGTTAACGCTTGGTTTTTTAAAGGCTGGGATTATCGGACATTACTTTCCTTCAAGTGTTATAAAAGGAATGCTTGCAGCAATTGGGTTGACACTGATTTTTAAACAAATACCACATGCATTGGGTTATGATAAAGATTCGGAAGGCGACTTTTATTTTTTTCAAGTAGATGGAGAAAATACTTTCAGTGAAATTATCAATTCAATGAATCATTTAAGCTTAGGTGCCATCATTATCAGCGTCATTTCATTGGTTATCCTGATTCTCTGGGATCAGCCATTTTTAAAACGGTATGCCTTTTTTAAGAACATTCCGGGTGCATTGATTGTTGTTGCCTTAGGCGTATTGATTAATTATTTGTTTGGTATTTACAGACCTGAGTGGATGTTGAAAGAAGAGCATTTAGTTAAATTACCGGTAGCTGATTCGGCGAGTGATTTTTTCAGCCAATTTACTTTTCCCGATTTTACTGCATTTTTTAATCCTAAGGTTTATTTCGTTGCATTTACAATTGCAATCATTGCAAGTCTTGAATCACTTTTAAGTGTAGAAGCAACGGATAAACTTGATCCGGAAAAAAGAAACACACCAACCAACAGGGAATTAAGGGCTCAGGGAATAGGGAACGTTGTTTCAGGATTAATAGGGGGATTGCCGGTAACAGCTGTAATTGTGAGAAGTTCGGCTAATATTAATTCCGGCGGTAAAACCAAACTTTCGGCGATCATACATGGTGTTTTTCTGTTTATCAGTGTTATTTTTCTTGGTGGTATACTTAACCAGATTCCGTTTGCCTGTCTGGCAGCTGTGTTATTAGTGGTTGGATATAAACTTGCAAAAGTTTCTTTGTTTAAATCTATGTTGAAATTAGGATGGGATCAGTTTCTTCCGTTTATCATAACAATAGTCAGCATCCTGTTAACAGATCTTTTAAAAGGAATATGTGTTGGTATGGCCGTTTCAATTTTCTTTATTCTTAGAAACAATTATAAGCGACCGTATTTTTTTATGAAAAGTGAGCATCAGGGCGGTGAGATCATTACTATTGAATTGGCAGAAGATGTTACCTTCATCAATAAAGGCAGTATCACACTTACATTGTATCACATACCTGAAAACTCAAGAGTAATCATTGACGGACATAAATCCAAAAACATTGACCTGGATGTGCTGGAGATCATCCATACATTTAATGAAACAGCGCATTTAAAAAACATAGAAGTACAATTAGTAAAAATCCCTCCGTTTTACGGAGTAGGAGGGCATTAGTTATTCACTTAAACTTAGAAATCATGTTAGCAACATATGACCAACTTTTTCATAATAACCAAAAATGGGTACAAAAAAAATTAAATGAAGACCCAGAATTTTTTAAGAAACTTAATAAAGGACAACAACCCGATTATTTGTGGATAGGTTGCTCGGACAGCCGTGTACCTGCCAATGAAATCACAGGAACACAACCTGGTGAAATGTTCGTACATCGTAACATCGCCAATATGGTGGTTCATTCGGATATGAACATGCTTAGTGTTCTGTCCTATGCGGTAGAAGTTTTAAAAGTAAAGCACATCATTGTTTGCGGACACTATGAATGCGGAGGTGTTATAGCCGCTATGGGCAATAAACAATATGGTCTGATTGATAACTGGCTACGCCACATTAAAGATGTTTATCGTTTGTATAGCCATGAGCTGGATGCAATTAAAGATTCCAAACAACGTGCACGCCGGTTTGTTGAAGTGAATATTATGGAACAGGTTTATGATCTTTGTAAAACAAGCATCGTTCAGAATGCCTGGAGGAAAAAACAGCCCTTATCGGTTCACGGGTGGGTATATGACATCAATGATGGTTTCTTAAAAGACCTGAAAGTAAGTTTTACAAACAATGAAGTTTTACCTTCTGTGTATCAATTTGAGGTAGAAAATAAATAAAAGTGCTATCTTCATTGCCATAAATTCTTTTTATGGACACAATGGAAAAAAGCTATGCCCGTCTTATCGAAGGAAATAAAAGCTGGGCAGCAGAAAAGCTAAGAGAGAATCCGGATTTTTTTAAAAATCTGGTGTTGGGACAACATCCGGAATATCTTTGGATAGGATGCTCTGATAGCAGAGTACCTGCAAATGAAATAACAAATACCAAATCGGGAGAAATATTTGTGCATCGCAACATTGCAAATGTTGTGGTGCACACCGATATGAATTTGCTGAGTGTGCTTTATTATGCAGTTGAAGTGTTACATGTAAAGCATGTGATTGTTTGCGGTCACTATGGCTGTGGTGGTGTCATTGCTGCCATGAATAATAAGGACAATGGTTTTGTAAATAATTGGTTGCGTAATATAAAAGAAGTGTACCTGAAGTATTCCAAAGAATTGGAATCCATAAGTGATTTACAACAGCGAGAAAACCGGTTGGTTGAATTGAATGTGGTGGAACAGGTTCATAATCTTGCAAAAACAAGGATCATTCAGCAAGCATGGAAAAGACGGGAGCTACAGATTCACGGATGGGTATATGGTTTTGAAAATGGGTTGATCAGGGATTTAAAAGTAATGATGGATGAAATAAGTGATTTGGAACCTATTTTCAGATACGATTTATAGCTAGGCAGTATGGCAGTTTCTATTTCTATTAAACAATCAGCAAGATTGTATTTACGCAATCCGGAAGAGTCAGAGCTGGGAAGAAGGATCGTTACAGAAAGTGTAACCCTGATCGCTAAGCTGGGATTTGAGGAATTTACTTTTAAAAAACTGGCTACGGCCATTAAATCCACAGAAGCATCCATTTATCGTTATTTTGAAAATAAGCATAAACTTTTAATATATCTGATTTCCTGGTACTGGGCATGGCTGGAGTACCAGATCGATTACCGTACCAACAACATTACGGACCCGGTCAAAAAAATTAAAATTGTAATTAAAACCATTGCCGAAATTGCAGGTACGGATGATCCCAACAGTCCGGATATGGATGAAAGTTTACTTCATAAAATTGTAATTGCAGAGTCAGCAAAGGCCTATTTAACAAAAAATGTAGATAGTGAGAACAAAGCTGGTTTATTCGCAAACTATCAATCCCTCTGCAAAAATATATCTTCTATTATTCAGGAAATCAATCCTCAGTTTCCTTATCCGCGTGCCATGGCCAGTAATTTGATTGAAACCGCACACGAACAGATCTTCTTCTCCCAGCATTTACCGGGACTTTCTGATGTACCCACTTCCAAAACAGATTATTCAAGGATTGCCGAATTTCTGGAACTCATCTTATTTTCGACAGTGAAGAGAACCAAATAAAATGCCGGAGGGTTTTCTTCCGTATTATCCCCTTTTAACTACTCTTGAGAATTCTAAAATTGATGGTATGATAATTTCTGCTTGATACTGAATCAAGAAAATCATCCCACCTTTATATTGATTATTTTTCACCTCATTCATGCAATGATTTATGGTAAGGTGCCGCAACAGCTGTTCGAAAGGATAAATAGCGTGTTTACATAAAATTAACATTAGCAACATAAATTTAACATGTCGGTAATGTTTTGTATACAGTTGACAAATATTTTTGCGGCACAACAACTAAGAATTAACTATAAATTAACAAGAATGTTCACCAAAAGAGATGCGTTTTTAACAGGTGCAGGAATAAGTTTAATGCTGAGTATCAACATAAAGGCACAAGAGGAAATCGCAGATCCGATTGATACACTTGCCGGAAGTGTTCAAAATATTACAGAAGAGTTAAAAATAATGAAACGTTTAAAAATTACCGGTTATGTACAACCTCAATGGCAATACATTGACTCGGCCGGAGCACCTTCCTTTGCAGGTGGAGATTTTACAAATGGCACCGGTAAATATTACAGTCGTTTTACGATGCGAAGAGGTCGTTTTAAGTTTACCTATGATTTCGAAAATGTTCAGTTTATGATTAATACAGATGCTACCGAAAAAGGTTTGGCCATGCGTGAAACATTTGTAAAAATTACAGATCCCTGGACGCGGATGTTCAGTGTTACAGCCGGACTATTACAGGTTCAATTTGGTTTTGAAGTAACACAATCTTCCAGTGTTCGTGAAACACCTGAACGTGCCCGTTACAATCAAGTCTTATTTTCTACCGAACGGGATCTTGGAGTGTTTGGAAGCATGATACTTCCTAAAACATCATCTTTGTATGGATTAAAATTGGATGTGGCAATTATGAATGGTGTTGCAGGAGTTAACCCGGAGTTTGACAGTCACAAAGACTTTACTGGCAGGGTACAATATTCCAGAACAACAAAAAATGAAAAAATAAACTGGGCAATTGGTGCAAGCGGATATCTCGGCGGTTACCGGATTGGAAATGTGAAGGATTATAATTTTACCACTCTTGCCAACGGAGATAAAGGATTTGAGTTTGCTGCAGACACTGCTGACTATAATCGTGTTGGAAAACGAATTTATACAGGAGCAGATGCACAAGCATCTTTTGATTGGAGAGTAGGTATCACGACACTTCGTGCAGAGTACATTACAGGCGAACAGCCCGGTGTTACAGCCAACTCCTTGAGCCCAAGGGCAGTGCCAACAGCAGCGATTTACCATCGCAGATTTAATGGAGCTTATTTTTATTTCATTCAAAACATCGGACAATCCAAATTCCAGGTAGTGGTAAAATATGACTGGTATGATCCAAATATTCAGATAAAAGGAAAGGATATTGGAAAAGCAGGAACCAATACCAGAAACGTAGGCGACATACGCTTCGATACATTTGGATTTGGGATCACTTATCGTTTGAATGCCTATGCAAAGATCATGGCATACTATGACCTTGTAAAAAATGAAGAAACATTGGTACCGGGATATCAAAGGGACATATCAGACAACGTGACAACCATTCGTATGCAGATAAGATTTTAATTCACTAAATCCACTTAAGAATTTTAAAAAACAGATGAAAACAAAAACAATTTTATTAGCCCTGGCACTTTATACAGGTGCGGCTTTTGCTCAAAAATTAAAAGGAAGTGATACCGTATTGCCACTGGCTCAAAAAGAAGCGGAAAATTATATGAAAGCAAATAAATCTGCCAGGATAACAGTTACCGGTGGAGGTAGTGGGGTTGGATTAGCAGCATTGGTAGATGGAACAACGGATATTGCGATGGCTTCCAGAAAAATTAAAATGTCGGAAAAAATGAAATTGCAGGAAGCAGGAAAAGGAACAAAGGAAGTAATTGTTGCTTACGATGCGCTGGCAGTAGTTATAAATCCAGGAAACAGTGTGAATCAATTAACACGCGAACAGCTGGAAGGTATTTTTACCGGTAAAATCAAAAACTGGAAAGAAGTAGGCGGCGCGGATATGATAATGGTAGTGTACTCTCGCGAAACAAGCTCTGGTACATATGAATTTTTTAAGGAACATGTGATGAATAATAAAAACTATGCACCTTCTGTATTGAGTATGCCAGCAACGGGTTCCATTATTCAATCGGTTAGTCAAACAAAAGGTGCGATCGGTTATGTTGGACTGGCCTATATCGAAAAAGATATAAAGACCGTAAAGGTATCGTATGATAAAGGGAAAACTTTCGTAGCCCCTTCCATGGCATCGGCAAAAGACAAATCTTATCCGGTTGTCCGTCCTTTGTATTATTATTATATTGCCTCTATCGAAAAAACGGTGAAACCATTCGTTGATTATACGTTATCAGCTGAAGGACAGAAAACCGTTGAGCAAATTGGTTATGTGCCTTTAAAATAGTTTGTAATTATTATTCACCTTTTCTTAACATTGTAACAGACTGGATACTAATTTCTTATTTTTGCAACTGAATATTTAAGCGAAAAATATGAAAAGGAAATTGTTTTTACTCATTATACTTCCTGCACTGACCCTTATGAATTGCAGTCGTAGTGATTCAAAGAAGACAACAGGGAACGCTTCAGGAAAAAAGAACATTACGTTAAAAGGAAGTGATACGGTACTGCCGGTTGGACAAAAAGAGGCAGAGAGCTATATGAAGAAAAATCCGGTTGCTGCCATTAGTGTAACCGGCGGGGGATCAGGAGTTGGAATTACTGCTTTGCTTGCCGGAACCACTGATATTGCCATGTCATCGCGTGATTTAAAAACAGAAGAAAAACTAAAATTCAATGAAAAGGAGAAGGAAATTGTCCGGGTAGTTGTTGCTTTTGATGCTTTATCAGTGATTGTAAATCCTGAAAATAAGGTAAGTCAGTTAACAAGAGAACAACTTGAATTGATCTATACCGGAAAAATTACCAACTGGAAAGAAGTAGGTGGAGAGGATGGAAGAATTGTTGCTTATGCAAGAGAATCCAGCTCCGGAACATTTGAGTTTTTTAAGGAAGCAGTAATGGAAAAGAAAAACTATGCACCTTCTGTTTTAAGCATGCCCGCAACAGGAGCCATTGTTCAGTCAGTTAGTCAAACCAAAGGAGCAATCGGCTATGTCGGAATTGCATACGGTAGTCCGGCAATTAAATGTTTGTCCATATCTTATGATAACGGAAAGACGTATGTAGCACCAAGTATTAACGCTGCTAAAGATAAGAGTTATCCTATCTCCCGTCCGCTCTTTTTTTTCTTTGATAAAAAAAATACAGATAAAATCCAGGCTTTCACTGATTACGTTATTTCAGAAGAAGGTCAAAAGCAGGTTACTGAAATTGGATATGTGCCTGCTAATTAGGTATTAATTTCATTACTTCCGGATCCCCCTTAATCGGCAGGGTATAAAATTTCCTTAACATTAAATTAACATAGGCTTAACATTATAAACACGCATTAAATTAGCGCCTCTCCTATATTTGTGGCACTTTAAAGGATGTACCATTGAAAACATTTTACAAAAGAGTTTCTGAAAAAATTATCGAAGGGTTATTAATGCTAAGTGGTACCATTACCAGTTTAACCGTTTTATTGATTGTCTTTTTTCTTTTTAAAGAGGGATTGGGCGTATTTGATAAAAAACCGGTAGAAGAAGGAGTAGTAGTAGCCATTCATAGATCCAACACGGTTCATGACTTAACATCTCTACAAATTAAAAATATTTATGATCAAAAAACAACGAATTGGTCGGAATTGGGAGGCAAACCAGATTCTATCATTCTTTTTCGTATCGAGGATATCACGAATTATTATACGGAGGAACAATTAGGTGCTGATTTTGAAAATCTTCCTGCTTGTATTAATCATGTGATAGACAGTATTCCAGGCATTATTGCTTTTTTTTCACAGAAATACCTTGCAAAAGATTTTAAAGGGCAGGAAGTAAAGATCGATAAGATAACACTCTCGGAATTTCTGAATGGAAGGGAATGGTTACCAACCGCACAACCCACAGCACAGCTGGGGGTAAAGCCATTAATATTAGGGACATTGTGGGTTAGCTTTGGCGCCATCATGCTGGCTTTGCCTTTAGGATTGGCAGCAGCGATCTATCTTAGTGAAATAGCAGATGATCGTACCCGCAAAATTTTGAAACCGGTTATTGAATTATTAGCAGGTATCCCTTCTGTAGTATATGGTTTTTTTGGATTGGTAATCATTGTTCCACTTATACAGAAACTGTTTAACCTGCCTGTAGGAGAAACTGCTTTGGCAGGAAGTATCATTTTAGGGATTATGGCACTTCCCACGATCATTACTATTTCGGAAGATGCTATGCGCAATACACCAAGGGCCATGAAGGAAGCAAGTTTGGCACTTGGAGCCAGTAAATGGCAAACCATTTATAAAGTAGTGATTCCTTATTCGGCATCAGGTATAACAGCAGGTGCAATTTTAGGAATAGGCCGTGCGATTGGAGAAACGATGGCGGTACTCATGGTAACCGGAAATGCAGCAGTCATACCACATTCCATATTGGAACCTGTACGAACCATACCCGCAACCATAGCCGCAGAACTTGGTGAAGCAGCAAACGGCGGGCTTCATTATAAAGCTTTATTTGCATTGGGATGTATCTTATTCCTGATCACTCTGCTTATTAATCTGACTGTTGAGTTCATCAGCAACAGAAAAAAATATAAAAAACATTAATGGAAGCATTGGACGAAAATAAACTTGCCCGACGTAAAAAGCAGCAGCAAAGCATTGCATTTTGGGTACTTCGTATTTTTAGTTATTTGATAGTTGCTATTTTGATTGTCATCCTTTCTTTTATTATTTACAAAGGAGCATCTGCCATTAGCTGGGACTTTATCAGTAAAATGCCGGAAGATGGGATGACCAAAGGAGGAATATATCCGGCAATCATAGGAACCCTGTACCTGGTTTTGGGAAGTATGATTTTTGCTTTCCCGGTTGGTGTACTTGCCGCTGTATACATGCATGAATATGTAAAGGATGGTATCATTAAAAAAGTGATCAGGCAAATGACCAATAACCTGGCAGGCGTACCTTCTATTGTTTTTGGTCTTTTTGGAATGGCCTTGTTTGTAAATAAATTGGGTTTTGGTGATTCTATACTTGCAGGTTCTCTTACTTTAGGATTACTCGCTTTACCGGTTGTAATAAGAACAACCGAAGAAGCATTAAAAGCCGTGGATGGTACATTCCGTCATGCTAGTCTTGGATTGGGTGCTACCAAGTGGCAAACAACCAGCAAAGTAGTATTACCGATTGCGTTTCCTAACATTATTACCGGTTTAATTTTGGCGATTGGACGTGTGTCAGGAGAAACAGCACCTATCCTGTTCACCGTTGCAACTTATTTTTTACCCAAATTACCATCCAGTATTTTTGATCAGGTAATGGCACTTCCTTATCATTTGTATGTTATTTCAACAAGCGGAACAGACATTGAAGCATCACGGCCATTAGCCTACGGAACGGCTCTTGTACTTATTATCATCGTACTGATTGCAAACCTGATGGCCAATGCCTTGAGAAAATATTTTGGCAACAAAGTAAAAATGCAATAACAATTTCTGCTGGAGCAGTAAGATAAAAAAGAATAAAACAAAGAAATTAAATGTATAAGATCGAATCCAAAAATGTTGATTTTTATTATGGAAGCACGCAAGCTTTGAAGAATATCAACATCTCTATTAAACCCAATACAGTAACCGCGTTGATTGGTCCGTCCGGTTGTGGTAAATCCACTTATCTCCGTTTGTTCAATCGTATGAATGATCTTATTGATGGTACAAGAATTAATGGAAGCATTTGCATTGACGGAGAGAATATTTATGCAAAAGGAGTTAATGTGGACAGCTTACGAAAAAAAGTAGGTATGGTGTTTCAAAAACCAAATCCTTTCCCAAAAACGATTTTTGAAAATGTGGCTTATGGATTACGTGTGAATGGAGTTACTGATAAAAAACTGATTGAAGAACGTGTAGAAACATCTGTTAAACAAGTTGCCTTGTGGGAGGAAGTAAAAGATAAATTGAAAAAATCGGCCTTTGCGCTTTCCGGCGGTCAGCAACAACGCTTATGTATTGCAAGAGCATTGGCCATCCAACCTTCCGTATTATTAATGGATGAACCTACCTCGGCACTGGATCCTATTTCTACAGCTAAAATTGAAGAGTTGATTTATGAGCTGAAAATGAAGTATACCATTGTTATTGTAACGCACAACATGCAACAGGCAGGACGTGTCAGCGATACAACAGCTTTTTTTTACATGGGCGAATTAATTGAACACGACACCACCAAAATCATTTTTACCAATCCTAAAATTGAACGTACACAGAATTATATTACAGGAAGGTTCGGTTAAGATTCATTAATCATTGTACATTTGTATCAATAATGATAATCCTGACAAGCATCCTATTAAGAATCATTTAAACCAGCAGAAATAAAAATGTCACATTTAGATATAGAGCTCCAACAATTAAAAACAGAAAGCATTAAAATGTGGTCGCTTGTTAATTTACAATTGCGAAAAGGAAAAGAATGTCTGTTAAAACTCGATAAGGACCTTGCCAGGGAAGTTATTTTAAGCGAAAGACGCGTTAATGCCTATGAATTAAAACTGGATAGGGACTGTGAAAATATTTTTGCCCTCTTCAATCCTGTTGCTGTAGATTTACGCTTTGTATTAGCTGTTTTAAAAATTAATACCAACCTGGAGCGTACTGGTGATATTGTTGAAGGAATTGCAAGATTTGTGTTGAATGTAGATAATAATTTTGATACAAAATTACTGGAGATCACCCGTGTAGTTGAAATGTATACTGCCGCCAATAATATGATGGAAAGCGTTTTGGAAGCATTTGATAAAGAGGATACGGCTCTTGCCCGTAAAATATTCAAAGACGACGAGTTATTGGATGATATTAATATAAAAGCAAATGCAATTGTTGCAGGATATGTTCAAAATCAACCTGCACATGTGGTAGAGGCAGCATTATACCTTCTGTCTATCATTCGTAAACTGGAACGTGTGGGGGATCAGGCAAAAAATATGGCTGAAGAAATTATTTTCTATATTGAAGCAAAGGTGCTGAAACATCGTTCTAAAATTGAAAAAGCAGATCGTGAACAGTCCGGTCAGCAAGAAAAATAATGATAACTTTGTTATTCGAAATTGTAATAACAAATTAGTATGGCTCATTTATTTTCTCCTTTAAAAATCAGAAGCATAGAATTAAAAAATCGCATCATTGTTTCTCCCATGTGTCAATATTCTGCAAATGATGGTTTTGCAAATGATTGGCACTTGGTTCATTTGGGAAGCAGAGCAGTTGGTGGTGCTGCATTGGTAATAACGGAAGCAACTGCTGTTTCTCCTGAAGGAAGAATCTCTCCATCCGATTTGGGTATATGGTCAGACGATCATATTTCCTTCTTAAAAAGAATCACCACCTTTATTGAAGAACAGGGAGCAGTAGCCGGGATGCAGCTGGCTCATGCAGGAAGAAAAGCCAGTCATACAGCACCATGGACAGGTGGTAAAGTCCTTTCTGAAAAAGAAGGCGGTTGGCAAACACTGGCTCCAAGTGCACTTGCCTTTACTGAAAATGAACCGCTTCCTACAGAGTTGAGCCTGACTGAAATAGACAGAATAAAAGATGACTTTAGAAAAGCTGCGAACCGGGCATTAAAAGCCGGATTTAAAGTGCTTGAACTTCATGCAGCACATGGTTATTTGTTGCATGAGTTTTTATCTCCTTACAGTAACAAAAGAACAGACAAATACGGAGGAGTATTTGAAAATCGCATCCTTTTTCTATTGGAATTAATTGAAGAAGTAAGAAAAGAATGGCCGCTGGAATTACCTTTGTTTGTGCGTATTTCAGCTACAGAATGGACAGAAGGGGCATGGACAGAAAATGATTCGATCAAGCTTTCTGAAATATTAAAAAACAGAACCGTTGATCTGATCGATTGCTCCAGTGGAGGAAATATTCCGAATGTAAAAATTCCTCTTGTTCCTATGTATCAAACACCATTAGCAGAAATCATTCGTAAACAAACAGGAATATTAACAGGAGCTGTAGGGTTGATTACCACTTCAGCAGAAGCCAATCATATTATTGAGAACGATCAGGCGGATGTTGTTCTGCTTGCACGTGAATTGTTGCGCGATCCCTATTTTCCGTTAAGAGCAGCACATGAACTTCAAAAAGAAACCGAATGGCCGAAGCAATATGATCGGGCAAAAAAGAAAAATTAAACATGTTCATTTTTTTATGAAATCGATAAAGCGGTCCATTTTTGTAATGGACTGCTATTAGCGGCCTATGAACGGTTCCCTGACTCCTATTTTACTTGATGGGTTTCTGTAGTTTTCTTTCCTCAAATACTTATTCATACCTTATAACTTTTTTTAGTCGGCGCTTTTTCCTAAATTCATTGGATGTACAGGTTGCATCATCCTGAAAGGATGCAACTAACGTTTAACTTAATCTCTCATCCTCCATGAAAAAAAGCTCTCTTATTAGCATTTTTAGTTTTATTTATTTTTTTAGCTCCGCACAAACAGTTGCTGATTTTATAAAAGAAGCGGATCTTAACATATTGAAAACAACCATCAATGAACTTTCCGGTGAAGTGGCTACAAAAGTAAATGGCAGTACCGTAACCATCAGAAACAGGGTTAGTTCCAAAGGAAATGATCAGGCAGC
>CAZMRM010000066.1:0-1843 GCA_964568515.1 uncultured Chitinophaga sp.
AAGAAAAAGAGATAAATAGTATTGCTTGGTATAAAGTTCCCGATACTCACTTAATAATAAATAACATGGAAATTGCGGAAAGAAGTGTCCTAATGAAGCAAAAATTGCATGATTTTTATTATTATTTAAAAACAAATCCAACTGATAATTTGGTAAGTGTATCTTCCAGCCATAGGTACGGATCGTATCCATTTTTTGCAGCAGGTAATAAAGCTATAAATAATACCAGCTCTTTTAGCAGCTTGATGTGATCCGGTAAGTAGGCCAAGGGTGAGATTCCCCTGGTCTACTTACCGTTTTTCTTCTTTCATGAAATCGAATGCACCTTTTCGCAGGTTGATTTCATATTCAAGATAAGCTTTGAGGCAGGCAAGAAAATTGGCCCAGCCTTCTGTGTTGCTTTTTAACCATTGTATTCCTGCTTCATTATTTTCCATTTCTTTTTCGGTAATGGTAACGAGTGTATCGTTTACTCCTTTTGGAGCGAGCTCTATTTCCACCAGTAGTACTTTGCCTTCTGCGCCGTCCCAGGTGAAAGAAATGTATTTATCCTTTTCAATTTTACCAACTTTTACAGGAACATCAATGGTAAATTCAGGAAAATGCCAGATTAAATCTTTATTTTCTTCCATTCTACCTGATCCATCTGATATAAAATAATTGGACATCCTGTCAGGATCCACAATAGCATCAAATACATCCTCCGCAGGTTTTTGAATTTGTAATTTCGCTGTAATTTCCAGCTTATTTGTTTTCATGAAAAAGGGATTAAGATTATAAAGCAATTCTACCAATATAGTCAAAGTGGATGAAAAATAATGCTTTTGATGCCAATATCATCAAATAATGCATATAAGAAAGCCGTATGCACTGCGGCTTTCTTTCTGTGTTAAAGATCCAACAGGAGTGGTATATAGGGAAACACTGATCAATAGTTCGCATAACCAAACACCTGACTCTGGTCTACGCAATAAATACATACGTAAGAGTATGGGCTCACATCCAGGTTCTCATTGATATCATATTCCTGATCGCCTCCTAATGATTTTAAAGTCCCCAGATCCTTAAAATTGATTGGTGTTTCTTCTTTTGATAAGTATACATGCAGGTTGGGTCCGTTGCTGCTTTTAAAATTTTCAAGCACCAAAACATATTTACCATTTCGCTTGTATATTTTCGCATCACCCATTACATGCCCAAAAGCAGTGCTCGTAAAACTGCCTGAGTATTTCAGAACGTTCGTTGTATCCACCACCACGGGAATTTCCGGATCTGCATCATCTGATTTTTTACAACTTGCAACACTTATTGCGACAATAAATAATACAATTAATTTTTTCATAAGCATTCCTATTTAATACAAAAGTTGAGATTTATTTTTAATTTATTTTTTTCCGGTTCATTATTTTTTTACACGCTCTTTAAATACTTTTTCAAATTTTTCAATTTTAGGTTGTATGACCATCCGGCAATAAGGCTCCGATTTATTCTGATTGTAATAATCCTGGTGATAATCTTCTGCTTTGTAAAATTTTTCGAAAGGAGCAATTTGCGTTACTACAGGGTTGCCGTATACATTTTCTTTATTCAATGCTGAAACAATGCTTTCTGCTTCTTTCCTTTGTTGTTCATTTCTGTAAAAAATAACAGACCGGTATTGTGTTCCTACATCACCACCCTGACGGTTAAGTGTAGTGGGATCGTGAACGGTAAAAAAGACTTTTAATAGTTCTTCGAAAGAAGTTTTACTCTTATCATAGGTGATTTGAACCACTTCTGCATGTCCGGTAGTTCCGTTACACACTTCTTTGTAAGAAGGATTTTTTACACTTCCACCGGAGAA
>CAZMRM010000066.1:1853-12709 GCA_964568515.1 uncultured Chitinophaga sp.
ATTCTACTTTGATCACTCCATCCAGACGTTGGTATACGGCCTCTACGCACCAGTAACAGCCACCTCCAAGCACAACAGTATCTATTGAGTGGCCGGATGTTGATGTGTTCAGATCTTTTTCAGGGACAAATTCAAGGGATAAAGAGTTAACACAATAGCGTTGACCGGTAGCAGTGGGGCCATCATCAAATAAATGCCCGAGATGTCCGCCACAATTGGCACACAGGATCTCGGTACGGATCATTCCATGTGATTTATCCACAACGGTTTTAATTTTTCCTCCTGCAATTTCTTTATCAAAACTGGGCCATCCGCAATGTGAATCAAATTTCATATCATCTGTGAACAACTCATTTCCGCAAGCGGCACATTTGTATACGCCTTTTTCTTTATTCAATAAAAGCTTGCCGGTAAAAGGTGATTCAGTGCCTTTCTGACGAAGCACATAATATTGATCGGGTGATAACTGTTTTTTCCATTCTTCTTCTGTTTTATTAACAGAAAATTGTTCAGTAGTATTCATATGTTCTGTTTTAGCATTATTAATTTGCCCGCAGGCAGTTATTGAAATAATAATAAGTAACAAACTTATTTTGTTGAAGGAAAAAATTGATTTTTTCATGGTTCCGTTTTTTTGCTTGTTACAACAATAGACGACCGCTAAGAATGTGCCTTACAACAAATAGATTTAAAAAATGTTAAAATTCTGCATCCTTGTCAGTCCTCATTGTATTGATCATTTCCTGGATACGTTGTTTTTTCTCTCCGCTAAGCTGTTCCAAGGGAGCCGATTCGGGATATAAACGTATTCTCTTTAAAATAAGCCTGATCTGTTTCATAAACCTTTTGCAGGGCGGACAACTTATAAAATGAATCCACAGCCGGATGCTCATTACTATTGTGATTTTTCCTTCCGTTTTCAGAGAAGCTGCTGCTGTGGCTTCTTTGCAGGTTAATGATAAGGTATGAATCGTATGCATGTTTAGTGGTGTTCTGCTGTGAACCAATTCTTTTCAAGGCAACTTCTCATCAGAAGTTTAGCCCTGTGAAGGATGGTCCAATAATTAGACGAAGAAATACCATAATCCTTACAAATTTTATCACCATCTTCTTCTTCTATAAATTTAGAAATAAAAACGGGTAACAAACGTGGCGGTAATTTTTGCAGGCACAATTGCACTATTTTATAAAAATCTGCCTGCTGAATTCCTGCATCTGCCTCCGATTTCCAGTGGCCCGGAAGAGCATCTTTTTTCCAGTAGGCAGCAGAATGGCTATCCGGCTCAAAGAAGCCTGCTTCAAAAGCAGCTTCGGTATCATTCAAATAAGCGGTTGTATCTTTTAAGATGTCTTTTTTCCTGTAATGATCAATGATTTTGTTTTGAAGAATTCTTACCAGCCAGGTTTTTTCTGAGCTTTCACCTTTAAAATTTTTAGCAGCTTTTATAGCTGAAAAGAAAGTATCCTGAACCAGGTCTTCTGCAATTTCTTTATTATTTGTTTTCATGAAAGCAATCGAAAACAAGTAATCACCGTAATTAGAAACCCAGTTTTGGGGATGCAGCATATAATAAGGAGTTAGTACTGCAAATATAGCTGTTGTTACCTCCTTTTTTACTTTCTGCTCCAAGTATTTTGAAGCGTATTGCTGTTAACTGAAAAGCCCGGTAAATTTCCGGGCTTTTCAGCTGTTTACTGTTTAATGATTTTTTTTCGTACCGGATGATCTCCGTTGCTGATAAGAAAATATATCCCCGGTTTCCAGGTGAGTGTGGAAATGGTTATTTCTTGTTTTATTTTTTCTTCCATCATTCTTTTACCCAAAGCATCGGTAATCAGGAAGGTTGCTTCAGTATCATGTTGATGTTGAAATAGGATGGTTAATTTATTGTCAAAAGGGTTGGGATAAATTTCAACAACAGGTTCATTGGCTGTTTCCTGAATACCTGTAATAACGTTGCAGGAAGCATGGCTACGGTTAAAGATTCGTTGAAGCGAATCAATGGGTTCAACCCGTGCATTGGAACGGGTTCTGGCAGAAATTAGATAATATGGTTTTCCGAATGCATCACTGGGTTTGCTTACTTTCAGGAATGCAAAAAGAGAAGAGGTACCATTGGAAGAGCATCTGGAATCGGCACCGACCATTTTTGCGCCTTGTAAGGCAGCCATGAGTTTACAGGCAAGGTCTCCTTTTTCCCTTTTAAAACGTGCCTCCATGGAGTCCAATACCTTTTTACCAAGAAGGATATTTCCCTGGATGGAATAATTGACACCAGCAATGTGACCTTTGTAATTTTGACAGGCACTGCCTGTATATCCGGCTGATTTAGGTGATCCGTTGACCAGGCGAACAACACCATACTGACGGTTAGAAGGAGTTCCAGCTACATCATTAGCGGATAACCAGGAAATAATCTGGGCAGGTGTATCACCGGCATTCATGCGTTTACGGGCATTGGCCTGATTGGTGGCATCATAGGCGGCTTGTGTGTTAATGGCGCCAACACCCGGAAAAAGTTCTCCCAGGAAATCATCCGTGAAAGAAGTAGTGTACATATCCACGCAGGAAGCACCGGCACTGCCTACTTCACCCGTAACAGAATCTACCGCAACGATTGAAAATGTATCCTGAGCAGAAAGCGTTACCGTAAGCAGGTAAAAAGAAATGAAAAATAATTTTTTAATCATGGTTTTAGAGTCTAAGATGTAATGGAATCGGAATAATTGCTAATTTACATATTATACACCTAAAAATGAGTTAATTATAAATATTTGGAAAGCGTTGCCGGTAGGGAATCCGGCTTAATAAAAAAAAGCGGAGCACCCTTGTATTTGGTTGCTATTTCGATAAAAACAAAAAAAATAAGTTGTTTTGTTACCCAGATGAATTTAACTAGAAACGAAAAAATCGCTAGGCCCTGACCGGCAGATAATGACTCTTTTCATAAAAACAGGAGAAAATAGTTTTCATTTTGTATCTTTTCGTTTTTTCTGCATTATGCACAAAAAGAGTTCGCGTGAATCAGCATCATAAATCTGATAAAGACATTCAACTGGAGCTGCAACAGATTAATGCTGCAAAGCAAAATCCTGCGCAGTTCAATGTACTTTACGAACGTTATTTTAAGTCCATATACATATTTGTTCACAGAAGAACAGATGATGAAGAACTTGCCTCCGACATTACTTCTCACGTGTTTTTAAAGGCGATGATCAATATTAAAAAGTATGAACACAAGGGTGTTCCTTTTTCTGCCTGGTTATTCCGAATAGCTTTCAATGAAGTGAATATGTATTTCAGAAAAAATAAAGGTAACCGCATCATTAGTATTGAACAAAGCGGAATGCTGCAAATGGTTCAGGAAGCAGAGCTGACTGATGACAATGATAAACTGGAACAAATGACTGCTGCCTTAAAAAAACTGGATAGCGAGGATATACTGTTGATAGAATTACGTTTTTTTGAAAAACGATCCTTTGCTGAAGTTGGCGAAATTGTTGGTATTACAGAGAACAATGCAAAAGTCAGGTTATACAGGATCATTGACAAGCTAAAGCGACTGATGAATTTGTAGATTTGTTTGGTTATTTTTAAACAACAAAACAGGGTGCACGTATACACATTGCAATGAAAAAGAGAAAGAACATTAATTTGAAATTTAAAACCGGTAACGCCAAATTATCGGATGATCAAATTAATAAACATAAAAATTTTAGTAAGCTTATGCACGAATATCAAAGAGGAACAACCCCTTTGTATAAAACTCCTTTATATAAAAACAGAAAAGTATTTTTAGTTTTGCTATTGATTTTATTAATTACCTTCCTGATTATTGAGGTGCTGGAAAAAGAAGAACAGCCGGCACAGCCATCCGATACACAGCAACCGTTAAACGATCCTTTATCTCATTAACCCGGCCCTTCAGGGTCTTTTTTTTATCATGATTATTTACAGATTCCGGAACGGTACAACATGAATTTTTTTTTATGAATTGCTGTATCTTTTTTTAGTCCCTCTCATTAAGAGTTAAAATTTTGTTTAACTCTATAATCAGATCGCAACATGGCAGGCGCAAAAGAAACTCCGAGGCAGAAAATGATAAGCATGATGTATCTTGTTCTCACCGCAATTCTGGCACTCAATGTATCCAGGGAAGTATTGGATTCATTTGTTGTAATTGACAAAGGATTGGAAAGCACCAATAAGAATTTTGATAAACACAACGAAGAGTTGTATGCACAATTTGATCTGGCAAAAAATGTAGATCCTGACCGGGTAACACCCAATTGGCAAAAAGCACAATGGGTAAAAAAAGAAGCCAGGGAGTTATCCCATTTTATTGATTCCGTAAAGAAGACATTGATATCGAAAACGGAAGGTGTGCCGGACCGGGTGGCGGATACCTTAAAAATGATAAATGTGGATGGGAAAGACAATACGGATGTTTCAACCTATGTAATGATCGGAAACAAAGAAGATGGATCCAACGGTACTTCCCGCGAACTAAAAAACAAATTAATCGCTTACCGCAATAAACTTCATGAATTTGTTCTTCCGAATGACCTGAAAAAAGTGGAAATAACTATTGATACGGAGGATCCTCCGAGAAATGACAACAATGACAATTGGGAAACTTATAATTTCTCCGAACGTCCGCTGGCAGCCTGTATCACGATCTTGTCGAAGATGCAAACGGATATTAAAACAGCAGAGTCCAATGTGGTGGATTACCTGCTGAGGCAAGTGGATAAAGGAAGTTTGAAATTTGATACGGTAGCAGCCAAAGTAATACCGCAAAGTAATTATGTATTGGTAGGAGAGGAGTACAAGGCGGATGTATTTCTGGCTGCCTTTAATAAAACCCGCAATCCGGAAATGAAAATCGGAAATTTTAACACCGGGACCAATAGTTTTGTAGGAGCGGCAGAGGCATTGCCTGTTGAGCGGGGACTTGGAAAGTACATGGTTAAAACAAGCCGTGAAGGAATAATGACATATGAAGGAGCCATAAAAGTGGTTTCACCTTCCGGACAAGAACTCAGTTTCCCTTTTAAATCAGAATACATTGTTGCACGTCCGGCATTGACTGTCTCCGCAGACAATATGAACGTATTTTATGCCGGATTAGACAACCCTGTATCCGTATCTGTGCCCGGTGTCCCCAACGAACGTCTGAGTGTATCCATTAGCAATGGAAAAATAACACCTTTAGGAAATGGAAAATTTAATGTCAGGGTAATGAATGGAACTGATTCTAAAATTTCTGTTATTGCAAAAATGGAGAATGGAGAAACACGAAACATGGGTACTTCGGTTTTTCGTATAAAACGTGTTCCCAAACCTTCAGCAAAGTTTGCCGGTCTTACAGAAGATGGAACATTGACAAAAGCACAAATTGAAAATACAATAGGCGTTATTGCTGATTATCCTAACTTCCCTTTTAACGCCATCTGTAAGGTAACTTACTTTACGGTTACTATTATCACCAGTGGAGGTGGAACAGAAGACATTGAAGTAAAATCAAATGTATTTGACGAAAAAACGAAGGAAAGGCTGAAACGATTAAAACGAGGTGACAAGCTGATGTTAAGTGATATCCGTGTATTGGGCCCCGATGGGGTTACCGTAAAAGCCAGTGGTTTATTATTCAAGGTCAGATAGGGATAACACTGGCATTAAAAATCAGAGGGAGAGTGACGGGCGGAGCATGCACTCAAACTCTGATTTTTATTTTATGATTTAAATCATCCCTTAAAAGTGGTCATCTAATTCAGATGATTCACCAGTTCCTGAACACTTGCCCGTTTTGTATAATCCTGATCAAAAAAACGGTAAGTAATTTTACCTTGTCTGTTAATGATGTATACAGCCGGAACAGGTAATTCATTTCCATTGCTTCCGTTTCTTTCCGTCAGTACAATTCCATAACCTTTATATTTTTCCCGTGTGCCGGCATCCATTTCATATGCTACTTTATAGTTCTTCATGATCTGTGAATGCTCATCCGAAATAAGATTGAATTCTGCTTTTGTTTTTTCAATGGTTAAGTTTCTGTTGTGGCTGTTCTCCGGAGAAATAGCAACAACACTGGCGCCTTTATCCGTGATCAGTTGAAGAGAATCCTGTAAGTTTTTTAATTGTTTATTACAATACGGGCACCATTCACCCCGATAAAAAAGAATCACCACAGAACCTGATTTTACAAGTTCTGACAGCTGGATTTTTTTACCCTGTTGATTGATCCCCGTAAATTCGGGCGCGGTATCACCAACGGATAAACCTGTTGGCTGGTCTGTAATCATAAAAGAGAGGCCAAGTGCAGCAATGATCATTAAAAAAGAAAAGTGTTTCATAAAAGATGGATTTAAATTGAAAATGGTTTACTGTCAGAACAGACGAAGAGAAGCAACAGGCCTTACAGAAAGTAATGTTTTATAACTTATGGTTGGTTTACAAAAGTATTAAAAAACAAGCCAGATGTAGCATATTTCATTAATTTCGGGACGCATTAGCAGCATGAGGGAATGAAAAAATGGCTTTTCATTATTGTATTCAATAGTATTTGTTTTGTTTTAACGGGAGGAGTGATACAAGGTATTGTTACGGATTCAACCAAAGAATCCATCCCCGGAATAATTGTTTCTCTTGAAAATACTTCTTTCAATACACTAACAGATGTAAACGGACACTTTATCCTGTTCAATATTCCCTCCGGTGATTATAAACTGGTCATCACTGCTCTTGGGTTTGAGAAGAAGATACTGGAGGTGCATCTGGAGCAGGATCAATCGCTGAACTTAAATACCATTGTTCTGCAGGCAACGGCTACTAACCTGGGTGAAGTTTCGGTAGTTCAGGAAATGAGTGATGGAGAAGCAAAAGCAATTAATCTCACAAAAACATCACCTCGTTCTGTTACCATCACGTCTTCCGAGGAAATTGCAAAACTTCCGAATAAAAATGCGGCCGACATTGTCGCACACAACCCGGGTGTTGCTGTACAACGGAATAAAGGAGAAAGCAGTATTATTTCAATTCGGGGAACACCCAGTGACTGGTCGGCGGTGCTTGTAAATGGCGACCGGCTTCCTGTGGCGTGTGAAGAAAACACCACACGCTCTTTTGAATTTGAAGCATTTCCTGCCGACCTTATTGATTACTCCATCGAATCAAGAACAGTAACACCGGATATGGAGTCGGACAATATCGGCGGAAGCATTAATTTTTTAACAAAGGATCCGGAATACAAAAAATCAGTTGGAATCAATATGGCCGGAGGTTGGAGCTTTCTTGCAAAAAAGCCAACAGGAACATTGAATGCCTTTTACGGAAATGTAACAAAAAATAAAAAATTCAGCTTTATAGTCAATATTTCAAGCTATAGCCGGTACTATGCGTCGGATGCTCAAAAAATAATTTATGGCAGCAATTATAATCATGGCATTAACCGGATGGAACTCAGACGATATGATGGTTTTAGAAGTACGATAGGAGGGAACACCGCTATGGAATATAAATTCAATTCCAGATTAAAGATAGGAACACATCTCTTTTATGGATACATGCGTGATAATAAAGAAATGAAAAAACAAAGTTTTAATTGGTATGATGATTCCGGTCAACGCATCAGACTTCAAAATATATACGGACAATTGAACAGAAGAATTTTTGGCGGGGATGTGTATGCGGAATTTAAACCCAATGAACGGTTGTTATTAAAAGCAAGAATGGCATCCTATGATAATATGTTTAGCTATGGTCCGTTTCCCTACAAAGGAAAAGATGCAAGAAATGGATTGTATGTCATGGAATTTATCAGTCCGGTTATTAAGTATACGGATTTTGTAAAGACGGACAAGATGGGAAATGCTGTTCCCGAAAATTCAACGGATTATGTGTTGCTCAAGCTTATGGGGAAAGACCATCCTTATGGAAATGGTGACGCTTCCCGGAATCTGCAACCACATTATTCAAATGTATTGAGTGCAGAAGATTTTAAATACGGACAATCTTATACCGAAGGGAATACCACCAACGAAAAAGATAAAATAGTGGTTCAGGCGGATGCCGACTATAAAATCAGCAATGCACTTCAGTTGCAGGCAGGATTCAAATACCGTGATAAAGAAGGGTATCGTCATATAACAAAGCATGATTGGTTCCAGGATTTTTCAGGTTCCACAACTCCTATTTTATTGACAGAATTCAATACCAGAAATTTTACAGATAATAAAAGCGGGTTTTTAAAAGAATGGGGAGCAAATTATCAGGAGCTTCTGCAGCCGTTTTTAACGAATGGAGCACTTAACAATTTTGTTGAAAATTATGATGAACGTTTAAGACAGGTATACATGAATGAACTCAATACCGAATACAAATTATGGGTGGGTTCTAATTATGATTATACGGAAAAGCAAACAGCAGGCTATCTGCAATTGGCTTATAATACCAATAAAATGAATATATTGGTTGGCGTAAGGGTGGAACATACAAAACTTTGGGAACAATCGGATACCTTAACAGATAAGATGGCGGTTGATACTGCAACCTCTACCTATTATTATTTACCTGAAAAAAGATACACCAATTTAACTTATATTGGAGTTTTGCCTTCTGCAAATGTCACTTTCTACCTGAGTGAAAGCTCCAATTTTCGTATGGCTGTTTCACGTACCATGCACCGGCCAAATTTTGAAGAAACAAAACCGGGGCATGCCATTATCCGGTACAATGATCTGGAGTACACATTCGGGAACCCGAATTTAAAGCCGGCCTTTTCGTATAACCTCGACGCAAACATCGAACATTTTTATGGGGTAAAAGGAATGTGGTCTTTAGGATCTTATTTTAAAAAAATCAACGACCATATTTTTCCGATCGCTACTTCCGATGTTGATCCCGCATCCGGCATACTCATTAAAAAGTATAACAATGCACCTCATTCCTGGGTGCTGGGTTTTGAAGGCATATTCAAACATCAGCTAACTTTTTTACCAGGTTTCTGGAAAAATTTTGGGGTTGATGCAAACATCAGTTATTCCATTTCCCGTATGCAGGTGCCCGGAAGAACAGCATCCCAACCGATGACAGAACAAACACCTTTACTGATGAACTTCGCTCTTACATACGAGGTAGAAAAAATAGAAACAAAAATAGAATTAGGGTATAATGGCAGTTACCTTTCCCAGATCAACCTGGCAGGTGATGGTTCGGGACTCCTTCATAAGGATTCGGATTACGATATCTACATGGGCTCTTATTATAGTCTGGATTATCAAATAACGTATACCATAAATAAACGCTGCGCCGTTTACCTGGAGGCGAATAATCTGCTGAATTCACCTGAAAGAAAATACAGGGGGCAAAGCTGGAGAAATACTTCTGTGGAATATTACCGGTTTAAAGGACAGGCCGGTATTAAAATAAATATTTAATGCCCGGTTAGTGTTAAATTTTAAAAAGACGGATCCGATAATTGATAAGCTTTA
Source organism: uncultured Chitinophaga sp. (assembly GCA_964568515.1). GTDB lineage: Bacteria > Bacteroidota > Bacteroidia > 2-12-FULL-35-15 > 2-12-FULL-35-15 > 2-12-FULL-35-15. The sequence goes on from CAZMRM010000066.1 coordinate 11,346, forward strand.
AAAAAAACAGTAACTTCAAATAAAATTTAAGTAAGTATGGAATGTCATACACACTGTTTATGCAAGATTTTGACAGGCCGGTGCAAACGGATTCTAAACCTGAATTTTTTTATAGAATGTTTGCTATACTCACTTAAGATGAATGATCGCCGGAAAAATTATACTCTTATAAAACATACTATATCCTTATTGACTGCATGAAAAAAATTTACTTCCTGTTCGCGTTCTTAGTAACAATTCTAACGGTACAAGCCTCACAAAAAAGAAAAGTATTGATTATCGGAATTGCCGGTGTTCGTTCAGATGCACTGCAAAAGGCAAATACCCCCACACTTGATAACATCATTGCAAATGGTTTTTATACCTATTCTTCCTGGCACAGGGGGCATACCCTGTCTGCCCCGGCATGGTCAACCATCATGTGTGGTGTCGAATACGACAAGCATAAAGTAGAAGATAATACATATGCAGGAAATAATTACGTAAATTATCCTTACTTTCCGGTAAGAGCAAAATCCTGTGTACCCAATTTATATTGTGTACAAATTGTTCAATGGGCACCTATGTCTGATAACCTACCAAACGATATCTGGAATAAAAAAATTAAAGTTCCATATGGAGACGGTGCTCAAAGTGTTTCTGCGGCACAGACACAAATGGCATATCCTAATCTGGATGTTTTGTTTGTTTTGATGAAGCCGATATTGTTGGACACAACACAGGGTTTAGCCCTGATAATGCAACGTATGTAAAAGCCATAGAAACCGTTGACGGGCATATTAACAGTGTGATTAACGCTATGCGTAACCGGCCGGATTATGCAAATGAAGATTGGATCGTTTTATTGACAACTGATTATGGAGGGATTGGTATTACACACGGGACCAATACGGCTCAGGAAAGAATGATCTGGTGGATAGGTGCCGGTAACCGTACCGGCTCTCATCAACCGCCCAGCAACGAAGATCCGGGCAGTGTGGCCATGCAAAATTATGATCCGGTGAAAGGTGCCAAAAATCCTGCACAGTACGACATTGCTGTAACAGCATTGGATCATTTATTAAAAGAATCATCCTGTACACCAACTATAAATCCTGACTGGAAACTGGATGGCAAATCATGGCTGGATTCTATTCATACCGAAATTCCCAATGGTATCTTTGCCAGGGACCGGCAGTCGCTGCAAGTAAAAGTTTTCCCAAACCCCAGTTCCGGTACGGTTTCTTTTTGGTTCGAAAATGATCAGCAGCAACAGGTGACTTTCAGAATAATGAATCAACAGGGACAAGAAATAAGAGCAATTGAAAATACAAGCCTGATCAATGCAAACAAACTGAATGTGGATCTAAGTCATGAACCGGCCG
>CAZMRM010000067.1:0-3236 GCA_964568515.1 uncultured Chitinophaga sp.
CGTTGAGCGCAATCCCAGGTTAATGTTTCCACTTCCTGTTTTATAAGTATAGGCATGCTCAATGCCGGTATTCAATGTGTTATTCAATGCGTTTACCTGCCATTCCATTGGATTTAACAGATAGGGCAAATCATCAAAATTTTTACGATACATGGATTTAAAAAATAAATACACTTTATTTTTTCCGCTGATGTCTTTTCTGTCAAAGCCTACTGTATATCCTTTTAATCCATCCAACGATTTTGCTGAAAAGTAAACGGAAGAACCTTTCATGAATTTGTCTGTTGCTGTCCGGTAGTTCAACCGGTAGCTCACGAGGTCGTATCCGCTTGTGCTTACATGTTCAAACCTGTTTAGGTAAGTTTGCCCGATTCCCATATTGAACCATAAAGTTGCATCCATAATGTGTTTATAATTCATAAAATGCCCGTTTGCATTTATCCCCAGTTTAAATCCGTCATATCCATTATACCATACATCTGGTCGTGCAAACAGCTCATAACGCGTCCAGTCAGCCGGATTATAAATTTTTGAATCAAAACGGTATTTGATAGGAAACTTTTTTTCGTTGTTGAGCATGTTAACATCTGCAAGCCGGGTACTGCTGTCAATCAGCACATCATAAACACCACTTGGTATTTTAACGATAGCGGTGTATGTGGGCTTCACCTTGTCCCAGCCAATCCATCGTGGAAGTACAGTTGCTGTTGTTTGTTTAACGAACCAGTTGTTTGGGATATGGAAGCTGTAAATGCTGTCATTCTTTCCAATCACGGAAAAATCGATAGGCATTTGCATTCCATAACGTTTGAATTTAATTTTGTACTCATCAGGTTGCTTTCCTTTTTTTACAGATTTGATGGCATAATCAATCGTTTTTGAAGTTTCCATCCATTCATCAAAGAACCAGTTCAGATCAACCTGTGTGTGTTGAATAATGGAATTTCTGAAATCTTCAAAATAAGGATGTGCAAATTTCCATTGGTTTACATAATGCTTCATTGCACTTAAAAAAAGAGAATCACCTAGTACATATTGCAGGTTATACAGCATGGTGGCTGTTTTGGTATATACCTGGCCATATCCGCCGCCATGCCGGATGGCTCCATTGTACATATCGGAGTGCACATTGATATTGGTTTCTATACCCCGGGCTGCTTCATTCATATAGCGGTTATATACTTCCGTATTTCTAATAAAATCGGTTTCAGTAAAACGCTCAACATAAGGGGAGCGGTATTTAAAACGGACACGTTGTTTGCCATCAATTTTTTCATATGTCCAGGAAGTTAAGAATTGAGTAAATCCTTCATCCAATGCGGCCCGGTATGTTTCATTGCTTCCTACCATTCCAAAGAACCAGTTGTGACTCACTTCGTGTGCAATCAATGATCGGTAATCCGGATCATATCCCCCATCCAGCGTTAACATAGGGTATTCCATACCATCCTGTGCATCGGCTACTGTGATTTTAGGATAAGCATATTTTCCAAAATCTTCGGAATTAACACTAATTACTTTTGCTGTATAAGTGGCTGCATTTTGCCAGTGTGCTGCATGTGGCTCCTGTACATAGGCATAACATTTAATACCATTCCATTCTGCTTCTCCGATACGGTAAGTAGGGTCTGCGGTTAGTGCAAAGTCATGAACATTTTCTGCATAAAATTTCCATGTTTTGGTTGTACCATCCGGAGCAATAACAACCGATGGTTTTTCATTCCAGGGTTTGCCCTTAAAATTCCGGACATCCAGTTTTGCTCTCAACTCATCAGGCAGTACTTCATTTCTGTTGCTGAGTACACCGGTAGCATCAGTTATGTAGTGATTAGGCAAAGTAAAAGCAACATCAAATGTTCCGAAATCCCCATAAAATTCGTGATCCATATGTTGATCCGTATCCCATCCTTGTTTTCGGTCATATACTGAAATGCGCGGATACCAGTGAACGACATCATAATGCTTAAAGCCCCAGGCATTGAATAATTTCATACGATTGCGAATACTGCTGTTACCGTAATAGGTTTTAAATTTTATGTTAAATGTGATGTGCTCACCTGGTAATAGCGGTTTGGGCAGGAATACTTTTAAAATAGTATTGTCCAATTCTGTCTTTAATTCCTGATTATCCGATTTGATTTCTGAAACAACCGTTCCTAATCCTTCTGAAGCATATTTTCCAAATCGTACTTTCAGGTTATTGTTTTTATAGAGGTCTTCCAGGTAAGAACCTTTTGTTTGTGCATTGTTGTATAAATGAAAATAAACAAAAGGTAATTTATAGGGTGAATTATTGGTATAGATCAATTCTTCGGTTCCATCAATAATGTCTGTTTTATCATCGAGCGAGGCCGTCAATTTATAATTAACTCCTTGTTGCCAATATCCCTCATAAGGTAATGTGCGTTCCTGCGCAACAATCATTGAAGTAACAAGAAATAATAAAATAAAAGAAAGTGTACGTTTCATAAAATAGAGTTGTGGGAATATATGTGTAAATATAATATTTTAACTCTATTTTAATTTCTGAAAATTAAGGAAGGTTGTAGAAGAAACGGAGTGGTTTTAAGATTTTAAGTGAAGGTTGAGTTTTTCATATGTAAATAACCATGGCTGTGTTTATTTGTGTTTGAAAAAAGAGCTCAACCTTCCTTAAAACTTTACAGAACAAGTTAAAACTTGTATAAGGATACTGATTAACCGGGGAGAAAAACAACATTCTCTTACCGGTTTCAAAATTACTAATAAAATTAGTATATTTGTGCTAAATAATTTAGCAATGTCAAAAATAGCCAAAAACATTAGGGTTTTAAGAGGATTAAAACAACTTTCTCAGGAACAGCTTGCCGAACAATTGGATGTTCCCCGCTCCCGCATTGGATCATATGAAGAAGGAAGGGCAGAACCATCCTGTGCATTACTAGTACAATTAAGTGATTTTTTTCATATTTCTATCGATGCATTGCTAAGAGCCGATCTTTCCAAAACGGATCCCGAAGCATTGATGAAAATCGGAAAAAATCGAATGTTATTTCCCGTACTGGTTGATAAAGAAAATAATGATCTGATAGAGGTGGTTCCCGCAAAAGCAACAGCCGGGTATTTAAATGGCTACGCCGACCCCCAGTTTATGGAGGAATTACCGGTAATGAATCTTCCTTTTAAAATGAATGGTAAACATCGCGCTTTTACGATTAAGGGAGGGGCGAGTGATGAAGCTGATGCAGCTGCGCTGC
>CAZMRM010000067.1:3246-12588 GCA_964568515.1 uncultured Chitinophaga sp.
TTTTACGATTAAGGGAGACTCTATGCCTCCTTTAAAAGACGGAAGCATTGTGGTTGGACAATATGTAGAATCATTGAATGAATTAAAAGATGGGCAAACGTATATTGTATTAACCAAAGACGATGGCCTCGTATACAAACGCCTTTACAGGGACAAGAAAAAAACAAACGTTTTCGAACTTCATTCGGATAATAAAAATTATATGCCCTATAGTATAAAATCAGAAGTTATTCTGGAAGTTTGGCGTTTTGTATGCAGTTTAAACATGGGAGAATTTCAACAAAAGCCTGTTGATGTTGAACAGATGATTCAGTTTTTACAGACATATAAAGGAGGACCGGCTGCTTAAATTGTATCAGGATAGATGCAGCTTGCATGTACTCGTGGCTTTGCTAACAACTCCTATATACGGTTATTTTCATAGGCTGCTTGTGTTATGAGCATTGTATATGTTTTAGAATTACGCAAAAGTAATTATTTTGAAATGAGTTTTAATTACAACTATATTTAATTGAAAATAACAGGTACATATTTTTCAGCCTCTTCCTTTACATGTATAAAACAATCCGGCTTTACTTCCTGAAAGGATTGTTGTAACCCCGATGGCCAGATTATTTTGATCTCTTCGATATGTGCTGACTGTCCAAGTCCAAAATGCATCCGCAGATCATTCTGACTGCAATATCCATTTTGTGCAGATACTTCCCGCAGCTGCCAACAGCTTTTTCCGTTGATGATCGCTTTAACATATACTTTTGCACCAATGGCCGAACGGTTGCTTTTTGTTCCTTCTAAGCTGATGGTGATCCAATGGTTATTATTACCATTGTTATGATATAACAGGTCTACATCATCCGTTTTATTGAAACGACAGGTTGCTACAGCCAGGTCCTGAAAACCATCGTTATCATAGTCGCCAAAAGCACAGCCATACGACCAGGCTGTATCGGTCGCAATGATATCTGTGTTGTTTCTTGTAAAACTGCCATCGCCATTATTTAAATAAAAAAAATTAAGTAATCTTTTTTTTCCACTGAATGAATTGGTCACGAACAAGTCCAGATCGCCGTCATTGTCAATATCACTCCAGGCACTGCTAAAAGAATGTGCAGGAGTAGTGGCTACTGTATCCAAAACTATTTTTGTAAAATTAAATTTTCCATTATTTTTAAATAAAGAGTTGAAACCTCCGTCATTGGTGAGAAATACATCCAGATCACCATCGTTATCTATATCTGCCCAGCTGGCACTCGTAGTATTACCGGCATCATTCAGCAAAGGACCACCGGAAAGTTTACTGAAATTTCCTTTTCCATCATTACGGTATAAATTTTCATGCTGCTGGTTTTCATTCGTAACAAAAAGATCGATATCGCCATCCATATCGATATCACACCAATTCGCACATCTTGAATAGGAAGTATCCGTTACCGGATCACCGGATGTTATTTTAAGGAATGAATTTTTTTTATCGTTTGCATATAAAAAATTGTTTTTCCTTCCTTCACTATTGGTTACATACAAATCAACGAACCCATCGTTATTATAATCACCAAAAGCTGCTGTTTCCGAATAGCCACGATCATTTACACTTTCCCCTTTTGTTATTCTGGTAAAATGACCCTTTCCATCATTGAGATAAAAAAGATTATTCACATTGTACCAATTCACTATAAAGGCATCCAAATCACCATCGTTGTCAACGTCAGCAAAGGTAGCACCGTCAGAAGGCTGATGATCCAGTACAATCGAATCAGAAACCAACAGCGTAAAGTTTCCTTTTTTATCATTCAGGAACAAACTGTTGTTTTGACCACCACGTGGGCCATTACTGATGAAACAATCAATATATTGATCATTATTGACATCTACCCAGTTAACGCTGCGTGAATCCCCACCGGTGGAAGAGAGAGGAGAGTTAGTAATTTTGGTAAAAAATTGCGCCCGAAGGGAATAAGAAATAATTGATGAGGCGATCAGCAGGAAGGTGATTTTGAGTTTCATAAAAACAGGTTTAGTTTTTTAATGCATTTAAAATGAATTGATAACAAATGAAGAAACAAAAATCGACATATCAAAATAACAGAAAAAGTAACTTTCTGATTGAAATAAAGTATATTTATTCAACTTTATGAGTACAATTAATTATTAAAACATCCTGCAAATGAAGAACTGTTTTTTGATTTTGTTTTTGGCCTTTACTATTCAATTAAGTGCAGAAATACCTGTTGGTTTAACTTCCAATAATATATTTACCTGGAGTGTTTGGGAGAATGATAAAGGTGTATTAAAACACTATTTATATATTTATAATAAAACAAAAAAGGAAATAAAGCTACAGATAAAGCTAAAAAAATTTAAACCAAATGGGGAAGAAATGAATGTTGATAAAGAAATTTATAAAACTTTTTTGGCACCAACACGCATTACGAAGCTGGATTATCCTACAACAACTGATAAACTGAGTTATATGAATTTTTTTGAAGATGGGAAAACCGTTGGAGTTATTGCCTTTAATATGGAAGAGCCACAACGTTCTTTTGTAGATAATAAATTCAGGTTTTATACAAATGCCGGTGTTAATGCTTCTAAAGGTTCTGTTTGGATGCGTATTGAATCCATTTACAATGTAAATTCAGAAATCGGATTTACAACACTTATTAAAAATGATACCGATGTGTTTTTATTAAAGATAACAGATGCTAACACAGGAGATGCCAATAGTTATTTAGGAAAACTCGATTCGTTGAAACAAACCGATGCAACCATTTTAAAACTGGAACAGGCAGGGAATCAGAAATCGGGCAAATTAAAAGGAGACTTAGGAGCAGAAAAATTCACATTCATTCCGATAGTGATAGAAACTGTTCAGAATGGTAAAAAGGCAGGGGAACAAATTATCCAGCTTCCACTGTTTAAAGAATGATCTTAGCTGCCTAATTCGTTTATTGCCCTCCAAACGATCATCACATCATTTTCAACTTTGTAATTTTTCGAATAAGAAAGATTCAAACGGTCTTTCATGTCTTCCGACATGTGCTGATCATTTAACCCGCTTAACGGATTAAGTACGGAAGGGCGGAGTTTAGGCAAATGTTGTTGGCGTTCCGAACTGTAGCCTACCCATGATTTTATACCGGTAAGAACTGAAAAAACATTCAGTATAAAATTGAATTTTTGCTTTTGGATAAGTATCAGAACAGGGGAGAAGCCCAGCAAAAGAAGGGAGGAAAGAATGTCAAACAATCGTTTGTTTCTTTTGTTTTTAGGTTTGCTGATGGAGTTAACGTCAATAATATACAGATCCCCTGCTGTATCGATGGAATTACTTCCGATAATGGAAAAACTTTCCGGCGGTGCTATTTTAAAATCAATATTGGTAGTAACCAACGTGTTCATGTAATTGATAATGTTTTGAGAAGAAATGTCTCTTGAACAAAAAATGATCTCGTTGATTTTATGGATCTGTATAATGTCCTCTACCTGCCGGATGGATCCTACATAATGAGAATGATGAGTGTCTGCATCGTCTACACTTATAAATCCAATAAAGCTTTTATGAATGTTGGTTTGATCCAGCAGGCTGTTTACCCGGCTAAATTCTTCCTGCTTTCCAATGATTGCAATGCGCTTACTATTGGCACTGTTCAAACTCATGGTTTTAATACCTGCCGCATGTGCCACAAGTCTGGATATAAGATAGGTTACCAGCACCCAGCCCATTCCAAAAACAATCAATGCCCTTGAAAACCTGTAATTTTCAGGGAGGAGAGAATAACCGATCAAGATAACACAGGTTCCAACCAGTACGCCACGTGCAATTTTATACAGGCGGATGGGTTTATCATACCCACCACTTAAGTATACCAGCAACATCCAAATAATGGCGTACACAGGAAAAGCAATTGAAATAAGGGTCTCAGAGTAGGAGCCTCCTCCTATAAAACGAAAATGTTTTTCATAATAATCCTTGATTAGTAGTAAACCTACCATGATAAAGGCAAAATCAAAGACCGGCAGTGCAATTGATTTGGAAAAACGGATGATGATGGCAAGGCCTGCACGAAGGTATATAGCCAGGTTGATCAGGAAAGAGAATAGTTTAGCGTTGTGTTGTGAAAAATGTTTTTGCGCAAAAATGACCATTGCCTTATAAAAAACAAAAACATAGTTCACACTGCTTTTTTTTGTACTTTCTCCTTTGTAGTGAATGATGCGGGTTTCAGGAAAATAATAATTTTTGAATCCCCCAAGTATAATGCGGTAAGACAAGTCGATGTCTTCTCCATACATGAAAAAAGTTTCGTCCAGTAATCCTACTTTATCCAATACACTTTTGCGCATCAGCATAAAAGCACCGGACAAAATATCTACTTCATGGATATGATCCTTATCCAGGTATCCTAAATGATATTTACCAAAAAATTTAGATCTTGGAAACAAAGCTGCAAGGCCGAATATTTTATAAAAAGCTACCGAAGGCGTTGGAAGCCCTCTTTTGGATTCCGGCAAGAATTTTCCTTTTCCATCCAGCATTTTTACACCCAATCCTCCGGCATCTGGATGGGTATCCATGAAAGCGACGACCTTTGCAAAAGTATCCTCTTCTACAACAGTATCAGGGTTCAATAAAAGAACATATTCACCTTGGGCAATTCGGATTGCCTGATTGTTTGCAAAAGAAAAACCTTTGTTTTGCTGATTTTCAATGAGCTGAACGGAAGGGAATTTTTCTTTGAGCATTCCAATGGAGCCATCCACGGAATTGTTGTCAACAACAATAACTTCTAAGGTTATTTTTTTTCCGGCATTGAGTACCGAATGCAGGCATTGCTCTAAAAAATGCTGAACATTATAGTTAACGATAATTACACTTAATTTCATGCCAGGAGAAATAGTAAAAAAATAATAAAATGTATAACGTTAACCTAAACCTAACTATTTATTTAATAGCGAATTCTCGTAAAGTGTTCTGTTAAGAATGGATCTGCCTAATGTTACTTCATCAGCATAAGCCAGCTCATCACCAATCGAAATTCCTCTTGCTATTGTGGTAATCGTAATGCTGTATTCTTTTAAACGTTTGTATATGTAAAAATTGGTTGTATCTCCTTCCATCGTGGTACTAAGTGCCATAATTACTTCTTTTATTTCGCCTTTTGATGCTTTCTTTACCAGTGATTCTATGTTCAGGTCGGAAGGCCCTATACCATCCATAGGAGAAATAATTCCTCCCAGTACATGATAACCTCCACGATATTGTTGCGTGTTTTCAATGGCCATGACATCTCGTATATCTTCTACCACACATACAGTACTTAGATCCCGGTTAAGACTTTCGCAGATTGTACACAGGCGTTTGTCAGCAACATTGTGACAGTTTTCGCAATAGCATAATTCATTGCGTAATTTTATAAATGAATTACCAAAACGGGTAACATCTGTTTGGTTTTGTTTCATCAGATGCAATACAAAACGCAAAGCCGTACGTTTTCCAACTCCCGGTAACTTACTAAACTCATTTACCGCTTCTTCAATTAATTTTGATGAAAAATTCATAAGACCAAAAATACTGATTTTTTGACTATTTTTTATACCTTAAAAAAACAAGTAATTAGTACTTTTACACATTATTTCAGGAAATGAAACTTCATCGCACGCTTGTTCATGCTGTTATTGACATACTTCAACAGATTGTTGGAGAGGGGCAATATGCAGATAAGGCCGTAGAACAGGCGCTAAAAAAGAATAGCCGCTGGGGTTCCCGTGACAGGCGTTTTGTTGCCGAAACCGTTTATGAAATGATCAGATGGTGGCGCTATTATTCCGGTATTTTATCTTTAAAGGAGCCTATTGCTGTTAGCGACTATTTTAAAATGATTGCTGTGCAACAATTACTGAATGGAGAGGAACTGCCTGCATGGCAAGAATTTGAAGGTATTACCCTGGAAAAACTCGAAAACCGGATTAATGGAATCAACAGCATCCGAAAATACCGGGAGTCGGTACCCGATTGGCTGGATGAGCTGGGATGTAAACAATTGGGAGAAACCATCTGGACCAGTGAATTGGCGGCACTGAATAAGGAAGCAAAAGTAGTACTGCGTGTAAATGAATTAAAAACATCACGTTTGCAATTGCAACGTTTATTGGCAGAACAGCAAGTGGAAACCATTGTCATGGACGATTATCCACAGGCATTGATCCTTCAAAAACGTCAGCAACTCCATCAATTGACCGAATACAAACAGGGATTATTTGAAATACAGGATGCTTCTTCGCAATTGGTGGCCCCTTTCCTGGAAGTACAGGAAGGAATGATGGTGATCGATGCGTGTGCAGGGGCAGGAGGTAAATCGCTACACATTGCTTCCTGTATGAAAAATAAAGGGACCATCCTTTCTACGGATGTGGAGGAGCGCAAGCTGATAGAATTAAAAAAACGTGCAGAACGTGCCGGAGCCACCATTATCAGAACTCAGCTGATCAATCCTGCTTTTATAAAAAAGGCGTATCACTCGGCCGACCGCTTGTTGCTGGATGTGCCTTGCTCGGGCCTGGGTGTTTTGAGAAGAAACCCTGATAGCAAATGGAAATTAACTCCCGATTTTATACAATCCATAAAAAAAGTACAGCAGTCAATTCTACAGGAATATTCAGCGATGGTAAGGCCCGGTGGACTGATGGTTTACGCAACCTGTAGCATTCTTCCCGATGAAAATCAAAAACAGGTTGAACAGTTTTTAACTTCCTCCCAAAAAACATTCGAATTTATAGAAGATCATAAAGTTATGCCTAGTGAAGGTTTTGATGGTTTTTATATGGCAAAATTGAAAAGGATCAACAAAACATAAATTTCTGTGACCGTAAATTTGTAAAAAAAATACATGAACTTTATTTTTAAGGTTAGGAACCCTCCTTACTATCATATAACCGGCCCATTCCGGTAAGCAATCAATAACAAACAGTCTTGTGTGGAATTTAATAATTTTATTAAAACACATTTCCCTAAAATTGTTAAATGACGGAAGTGCTTGAATAAGTAAGAAATTAGTTGAATCTTTGCGCCCTTAAATGCTACTAATTATAAAGAATAATTGATTCAATTATATGAAACGAGTTGTAATAACAGGAATGGGTGCAGTAACACCTTTGGGCAATTCTGTATCTGAGTTTTGGGACAATGCCATTGCAGGAAAAAGCGGAGCAGGCCCGCTTACAAAATTTGAAACACAATTTGCATGTGAAGTTAAAAATTTTCATCCGGAAAAATTTATTGATAAAAAGGAAATAAAAAAATATGATCTGTTTACACAGTACGCTATTCTTGCGTCCGATCAGGCAATCAAAGATTCAGGATTGGATCTTGAAAGAATGAGTTTTGCGCAAAAAGCAGAAATCGGCGTTATATGGGGATCCGGAAATGGCGGCATCAGCACGTTTGAAGAACAGTTAAAAGAGTATTATGGCGGTGATGGTACACCACGGTTCAACCCTTATTTTATTCCGAAAATGATTGTGGACATTGCAGCAGGAGTGATCTCTATTCGTAATAAACTGTATGGCCCGAATTACTGTACCATCTCTGCATGTGCCTCTTCAAATACAGCCATTATTGCTGCATTTGATACCATCCGCCTGAACAAGGCAAAAGTAATCGTTGCCGGCGGTTCGGAAGCAGCGATAACACCTGCATCTGTAGGAGGATTTAGTGCGGCGCAGGCACTTTCCAAAAGAAATGATTCACCGGTAACCGCATCGCGTCCGTTTGACAAAAATCGGGATGGTTTTGTAATGGCAGAAGGTGCCGGAGCACTCATACTGGAAGAACTTGAACATGCATTGGAAAGAGGTGCGACTATTCATGCCGAGATGGTCGGAGGGGGAATGGCCGCTGATGCCTATCATTTAACAGGGACCTCTCCTGATGGAACCGGTGCAGCACAAGGAATGATGAATGCTTTAAAAGAAGCAGGAATCAGCATTACCGAAATTGATTATATAAATGCACACGCCACTTCAACACCAATAGGCGATAACAGTGAATTGACCGGTATTTCCAATGTGATTAAAAACAGTCCGAAAGGAAAAGGAAAACCGGTTTATGTGAGTGCAACAAAATCAATGACCGGACATTTACTTGGAGCGGCAGGAGCTGTTGAAAGTATTCTATCGGTATTGGCTGTAAAAAATAATATCATTCCGCCTACTATCAATTTGCAAAACCCTGATGATAATATTCCTCAGGATATTCAAATAGTAGCACACAAAGCTTTACAAGCTGAAGTGAATTATACATTAAATAATACATTTGGATTTGGCGGGCATACTGCTACATCTATCTTTAAAAAATACAAATAATCTTTATCATTAACCAAAGCAGTCCATTTTAAACAATTGCTGCTTTGGTTTTTTTCTTTCTCTTGCAGTTATAATAAATATATTCATTTTTTAAGTGTTGAGATTTGGAAATTCTACTTATTACTATATATTTGTTTTTATAAGTTAAAATTTTAGACAACCAATTGTTTTCCGAAGTCATTTCTTTACCTGTCTGATCGTCTAAAATTCCACGCATACCGTTTCTGCATACCATTTCTTAATTGTCATTTTTATTGCATATGTTTTCACCGTTTCCTGATCCGGCAATAAAATCAGGGGAGTAAGCCGAAAAGCCTTGTGAGTAGGCATTCATTTTAAACCGTACTGCCATGGGTCAATCTAAAACCAAATCATCAGTGGATGAAAAGAATCTAGCTGATAAACCTTCCAAACAAGCATTAGGGGCATTTCAATTCAGAACTCCGGCAAATATTCAGGATTTCAAAGATAATCCGGCAAAACAAACTCAGTTGAATGAGCAGTGGAACACAAATCTGAATGGCTTTATACAGCAAGGTATGTTAGGTAATCCATATAATGCTACGAATGTACCGCCAACTACAAATTATTTTAATCCGGTACAATCAAATCCGCCCAGCTCTCCTGCCAATATCCTATGGTCGGCTTTTCCAGGAAGGCTGGCTTATAATTTTCCTTCTGTTTCACAGGATCAGCTAAATCAGATAGCAGATACCGGTACTATGCCTGGGCAGATCAATAACAATCCTTGTGGAAGTGGAACTCCGGCTCCATACTATCCATATGGACCAAGAGGATGGCAGGATGAATATTGTGAGTGGGCTGTCACCAGGAACACTGAAGGAAAAATTACGCGCATTGATTTTACCTGTGAAAATCCGGAATACTGGAACAGCTTGTGGCTGGTAGATCCTAATAAAGTATTATCTCTTTATCAATCTATTTTAGGAAAACCACAAATTACACTGGCTGATTTAAGTG
>CAZMRM010000068.1:0-2706 GCA_964568515.1 uncultured Chitinophaga sp.
CAACAAAAAGTGAAAGCTATGAAATCTGCTTTGTTCCGGATAACGATTACAGAGGGTTTCTTAAAAATAAAGTACAAGGACTGGAGGAACGCGTAAATGGTGGTAACTTCATTGATCGCACCGGTCGTGTTTTGGGTAAGCACAAAGGATATCCCTTTTACACGGTAGGGCAACGTAAAGGACTGGAAATTGCTGTTGGAGAACCCTTGCACGTGTTGGAAATTTTACCGGAAACCAATACGGTTGTTTTAGGAACAAAAGAAGACCTGGAGAAACAAACCATATCCGTGGGCAAATACAATCTGATAAAATATGCTTCTTTACCGGATAACTTCGAAGCATTGACAAAAATACGATACAAAGATCCGGGTACCCTTTCTAATATCACGGTAGAACAAAATAAATTAAATGTTTTGTTTCAGGCTCCTGTTTCAGCAGTTGCCCCCGGGCAATCAGCTGTTTTTTATGAAAATGAGGACCTTGTCGGAGGAGGAATTATTGAACGGCAACTAATGAAATACTAAGAAAAAGTTGTTTCGTTCCCTTTTGCATCCTATTTTTAAGAGCTGAATTTCATATTACAATCATTCACTAAATTCATTAATTTAGCTGGTGATATTCTTTTCCTATGAACTATTTTTTTTCAATAATTGCGGTTGCTTTATTCATGACCTGTAGTATTTTTTCTTGTAAAAAAGATGTACTGCCTGCCGTGGATATGGGGTATTCCTATTTTCCTGAAGAGGTAGGCGGCTATGTTGTTTATGATGTTGACTCTTTTTTTTACAATGATTTTTCTGATCATATAGATACATTCAAATTTCAGTTAAAAGAAAAAGTCGAATCTGTATTTACAGATAATCAGGGTCGTCCAACGTTAAGAGTAGAACGTTACGTAAGATTTTACAATCCTTCAAAACCATATCCTTCCATTCCATGGAAGCTAAGGAATGTATGGACAGCCAACCGAACAACCACCACAGCGGAAAGAGTAGAAGAAAACATTCGTTATACCAAATTGATTTTTCCGGTAAGCAGTAAATCTTCCTGGAATGTGAATGCTCAAAATACGCAAACACCCGTTAATTATTCCTACCTGTTTGCCGATCTGCCGAGGAATATTGGTTCATTTGCATTTGATTCCGTATTACAGGTGAATCAACAGGATGAAACCAATCTCATCTCCAAAAAATTTTCTATTGAAAGATATGCCCGTGATGTCGGATTGGTATATAAACATGTGATTGATGTGCAATCACAACCGGATGGGGTACCGGATTCATTATTACCCGTCTGGATTGCAACGCCTATTATGGATAGGGTAGATGCGGGGATTCAATACATCATAACAGTGAACAGTTATGGAAATGAATAAATGGAATTCATTTGCAGTGACCCACCCGTAATGAGTTATCCAAATTTAAAATAAACGGAAGATAAATTTTATCACTTTTTTATGCTAAAAAAAAATATCGCTCTTTGCCTGCTCATCTTATTTTCAACCACAATGAAAGCCGACGAAGGAATGTGGCTGCCATTATTATTAAAGCAACTAAATGAACCGGATCTGCAAAAGAACGGGTTAAAACTTTCTGTTGAAGATATCTACAATGTCAATAAATCCTGTCTCAAAGATGCTATTGTACAATTCAACGGAGGATGTACTGCCGAAGTCATATCCGATAAAGGACTTATCCTTACCAATCACCATTGTGGGTACAGCCAGATACAAGCACACAGTAGTGTTCAGAATGATTTATTAACCAAAGGTTTTTGGGCAATGAACCAGGCGGAAGAACTACCTAATACCGGTGTAACCGCTACTTTTATTGTGAGAATGGAAGATGTAACGGCAAAAGTTTTAGATGGTATCTCTTCCGCAATCAGCAATGAGGATCGTGAAAAGAAAATTAAATTTAAAGTGGATTCCCTGCAAATCGAAGCAATAAAAGGAACTTCCTATGAAGCGTTTATTCGTCCTTTTTTTTATGGTAATGAATATTACCTTTTTATTACTGAAACATTTAGGGATGTAAGATTGGTAGGGGCGCCGCCTTCTTCCATTGGAAAGTTCGGAGGAGATACTGATAACTGGGTATGGCCCAGGCATACCGGAGATTTTTCCATCTTTCGGATTTATGCAGGCAAGGATAACAAACCTGCGGACTATTCAAAAGATAATGTGCCCTATAAACCAAAATATGTTATTCCGATAACACTGAAAGGAGTTGAAAAGGATGATTTTACCATGGTATATGGATTTCCGGGAAGAACAACGGAATATTTAAGTTCTTATGGAGTGGATGTAATCGCCAATCAATCGGATCCTGATAAAGTAAAAATTCGTGAAGCACGATTAGGAATTATGGCCGAACAAATGAAAAAAAGTGAGCAGGTACGCATTCAATATGCTGCAAAATATTCTTCACTGGCCAACTATTATAAAAAATGGCAAGGGGAAATGAATGGACTTAAGAAAGCGGATGCGATCGGTAAAAAGAAAACAGGTGAGCAGGAGTTCTTATCTAAACTTCAGAATAACCAGCAAGCAAATCAAGAGTATGGAAAACTATTTCCGGATTTTGAGGAGAAGTATAGAACATTTAAGTCACTGAATAAACAACGTGATTATCATTTGGAAGCACTTCTTGGGATTGAAGCAATTGTTTATGCAAGTGGTTTTAATGAAATAATTGAAGGACTTAA
>CAZMRM010000068.1:2716-12581 GCA_964568515.1 uncultured Chitinophaga sp.
ACTTAACAATGGTAAAAAAGCAGAGGAACTTCAAAAAAATATAGATCGTGTAAAAAATGGCGTCAATGGCTTTTTCAAAAATTATAACAGAAATACAGATGAAAAAGTGGCAGCCGCCTTGTTAAAACTGTATTACACGGATATCAGCAAGGAATTGCAACCGGCCATTTTCAGAGTCATTGAAAATGAATATAAAGGAGATATCGAAAAATATGTAAAAAACATTTATGAGCAATCCATTTTTGTTTCTTCTGAGAAAATGAAACTGGCCGTGGCAGATATTACTAAAAAGTATAAAAAAATAAGAAAAGATCCTGTTTATCAACTGATGTTAAGTTGTTCCGATAATTACAACAAAAACATAAAAACTCAATTCGCAGTTGTAGATTATGAAATTATGCAATTGAACCGTTTATACATGAAAGGTATGCGGGAGCTCATTACCAATAAAAAATACTATCCGGATGCCAACAGTACTTTACGTTTGGCTTATGGTAAAGTAGAAGGGTATTTTCCACGTGATGCCGTTTTTTATGATTTTTATACTACGCTTTCAGGATTAATGGAAAAAGAAAATCCTCTGTCGGATGAATTTTATGTAGACCCTAAGCTAAAAGAATTGTACATGAAAAAAGATTATGGACGTTATGCAGATAAAAACGGAGAACTCAGGGTCGCATTTTGTGCCAGTAACCATACAACAGGCGGGAATTCGGGTAGTCCGGTGTTTAATGCAAATGGCGAATTGATAGGAACCAATTTTGATCGTGACTGGGAAGGAACAATGAGTGATATATTCTATGATCCCGAGCAGGTAAGAAACATTGTACTGGATGTACGGTATACACTATTTGTGATTGATAAATTTGCAGGTGCAGGTTATTTATTGAATGAAATGAAACTTTTAAATTAACCCTGAAAAGACGGTTGAAATTATAAAAATGACTACATCCAGTAAACAGGTAAAGGCTGAAATAATTACAATAGGCGATGAAATATTGATCGGACAAATAGTGGATACCAATTCTGCATTTATGGCGCAATTGCTGAATCTGAATGGAATCAGTGTAAAACAGATATCTTCTGTATCCGATAACAGGGAACATATACTAAAGGCGCTGGATGAAGCAAAGGGTCGTGCTGATATTATTTTGATCACTGGTGGGTTAGGGCCTACCAAAGACGATGTTACAAAGAAAACGTTGTGCGACTATTTTAACACCAGCTTACGTTTTGATGAAACGGTCTATCAGGATGTAATAAACTTTTTTGCTTCTTATAATAAAGAGGTGACACCGCTTAACCGCAGGCAGGCTGAAGTTCCGGAAATATGCGAGGTACTCAGAAATTTGAACGGAACAGCACCCGGGATGTGGTTTGACGTAAATAATAAAGTGTTTGTATCTATGCCGGGTGTGCCTTTTGAAATGAAGACACTCATGGTTGATCAGGTCGTTCCAAAATTAAAATCCAGGTTTAAATTTCCTGCCATTTATCATAAAACTGTTCTGACTCAGGGAATCGGAGAATCCGGCCTATCGGAGCTTATTTCCGATTGGGAGGATAATCTTTCTGCACAAAATATTACGCTGGCTTACCTTCCTTCTCCAGGTCTTGTGCGTTTACGTTTGAGTACAACCGGGGAAGACGATAAAAAATTAAAAATGGCTGTAGAGAAAGAAATTGAATCTTTACAATCAATAGCAGGTCAATACATTTATGGATACGAAACGTATGGGGAGGAAAAGAAAAATATTGAACAACTTACAGCGGCATTGTTAACGAAAAAAAAGAAAACTGTTTCCACCGCAGAAAGCTGCACAGGTGGATACATTGCTCATTTATTGACAAGCATACCCGGTAGTTCAGCATATTATACAGGTTCTATCATTTCGTATGCATATGAAATCAAAGAAAAAGAATTGAATATCCCGAATGAGGTCTTAAGAAGAAACGGGGCGGTCAGTAAAATTGTGGTAGAAGAAATGGCACAAACCATTCGTAAAAAGTTCAATACAGACTATTCCATCTCCACTTCAGGTATAGCCGGTCCAACCGGTGGAACATCTGAAAAACCTGTTGGTACTGTTTGGATTGCCGTGGGGACCCCTACAAAAGTTATTTCGGAAAAATTCCTATTCGGAAGTAACAGAGAACACAATATTCAAAAAGCAGCGCAGGCCGCTCTCAACATGTTAAAAAAGGAATTGGAACTCCTCCAGTAAACAAAACAAGTGAATGTGTTTTGTTTAAAAACCACCTTTTTTACTTTTTTTTAGTAATCTTACTCTTTAACTACCTTCCAAAAAACACCCTGATATGGGTTTAACAATTGGTGACCATAACTAGCATTCTAATAGTTAGTTATAATTTTATTTGTTCGGATAAGGGTTTAATGTGTGCTTTTGTTTCATTCATCTATTTGGTTTTGAATAGTGCCGGATAATAGCGATTTTGTTTATCCCTAACTATAAATTAATATTATGAAATTAAGATTAATCCCCCTGTGTATTTTATTTTCAGGTGCTGTAATGGCACAAAATGTAAATGTTAAGTTTCGCTCTCAGCTTAAGTACCCTGGTCAATCATTAGCCAATATCTGTGGTTATGTTGATAAAACAGGAAAAGAATATGCTCTTGTAGGAGCATCCAAAGGAATGTCCATCGTTGATGTTTCCAATCCGGATAAACCTCTGGAAGTAAAATTTATTGATGGCCCGGTCAGTAAATGGAAAGAGATTAAGGTTCGCGGCAATTATGCTTATATCGCATGTGAAGAAGGAAATGGCTTGCAAATCGTGAATATGGGCAGTTTACCTTCCACTACCGGAATCACTTATAAAACCTGGAAAGGTGATGGCGCTATTGCCAATAGTCTTGGAAAGATCCATGCTCTTCACATTGATGATAAATATGCTTATCTTTTCGGAAGTAATTTATATGGTGGCGGCCCGGTAGTAGTGGATCTTACAGATCCTTATAATCCCAAATATGTTGGCAAATACCAGAACTCCAATGGAAATTATGTACACGACGGATATGTTCGTAATGATACATTGTATGCCTGTCATATCTATGATGGATTTTGCTCCATTGTTGATTTCAGAAAAAAAACGGCTCCCGTAATTTTAGGTAGTGTCATCACCCCGGGAAAATTTACTCATAACAGTTGGCTGACAGAGGATAGTAAAACCATGTTTACCACCGATGAAGTAAGTAATTCCTTTGTGACGGCCTATGATATTTCCAATCCGAAAAATATTGAAGAAATAGACAGAATCCAGTCCAATCCGGGAAGCAAATCAACTGTTCACAATGTCCATGTACTCAAAGTAGGAGACGGGGAATATGCTGTTACCTCCTGGTACAGAGATGGTTTTACGATAGTGGATGTTACCCGTCCCAAAAATATGGTACAGGTAGGGAATTATGATACTTACTCCGGCTCAGGAGGTGGATTTAATGGTGCATGGGGGGTATATCCCTTTTTACCATCCGGAACAATTTTGGTTTCTAATATTGAAGATGGTTTATTTGTGTTTACACCTACCTACCAGCGTGCCTGCTATTTTGAAGGTGTAGTAACCGACTCTCTTACCGGTATTCCAATTAATGGTGCAACCATTACGGTGCAAAGTACATCCTTTTCCTTGAGCTCCAGCATTACAGGAGAGTATTCGTTGGGAATGGTACCGCCGGGTGGGACATACACAGTTACTTATTCAAAAACAGGTTATCGCACAAAAACACTGAACAATGTGAAAATAGCTTCTGGTATTGTCAATATACAGAATGTTCAACTTGTTCCAAAATCATTCAGTGTGGGTGAAAATGTGTTGGATGATGCTATTCTAAATACCTATCCGAATCCGTTTACAAATGAATTAACTATTTCCTATGAGTTCCCGAACCGTGCACTTACAGGTGCTGCGATCAAGGTAACCGATATGATCGGACGAATAATAGATGATGTGGAAATTAATCAATCAAACGGTAAAATCACTTTAAATCCCCAAGTTAATGCAGGTGTATACTTTGTCCGCATCGTTAACGGTCCTGCAAGCTCATTACCAATTAAAATAATTAAAGTGTCTGATCAGTAATTTTTTCAGGCGCGAAAACTTAACCTCTAAAACCATGAAATTTAAAACGTTTACTATCTGTCTTCTGTTTTCTGGATTGATCACCGCTCAAAATTTAAATGTTCAATTCAGATCTCAGCTTAAGTACTCTGGTCAATCATTAGCCAATATCTGCGGATATGTGGATAAAACCGGAAAAGAATATGCATTGGTAGCTACCTCTAAAGGTACCTCCATTGTAGATATTTCAAACCCCGATTCTCCTAAAGAAGTAAAAATGGTTACCGGTCCATCCAGTACCTGGAGAGAAATCAAAGTAAAAGGTGATTATGCTTACGTAGCAACAGAAGGAGGTGGTGGTTTACAAATCATCAATCTGTCAAGCTTGCCAACAGCTTCAGGCATTGTGAATAAAAGCTGGACAGGGGGCTCGGCAGGTTCTTTAACTTCCATACATGCTTTGCACATTGATGGAAACTATGTTTATTTGTACGGGTCAAAACTATTTAACGGAGGGGCCCTGGTTGCAGACATTAAAGATCCTTACAATCCTGTTTACGTTGGGAATTATCAGAATGCACAAGGAGGAAAAAATGCATATATACATGATGGATATGTAAGAAATGATACGTTGTATGCCTGTCATATCTATATGGGATTTACGGACATTGTTGATTTTAGGGACAAAAAGAATCCCAAAATGTTAGGGTCGGTTGTAACTCCCGGAAAATTTTCACACAACAGCTGGTTGAATGAAAACAGTAAAGTCATGTTTACAACGGATGAGGTAGATAATTCCTTCCTGACGGCTTATGATATTTCTAATCCTGCCAATATTACTGAAATAGACAGAATTCAATCCAATCCGGGCTCTAAATCAGTTGTTCACAATACGCACATTATAAAAGTGGGTGACGGCCAGTTTGCTGTTACATCCTGGTATAAAGATGGGTTCACGATCGTGGATGTTACCAGACCAGCGAATATGATACAAGTAGGGAATTACGATACCTATTCCGGATCCGGTGGTGGAATGAGTGGTGCCTGGGGCGTATTCCCATTCTTTCCTTCGGGAAACATTGTCGTATCCAATATTGATGAAGGATTATTTGTTTTTACCCCAACCTATAAGCGTGCCTGCTATCTGGAAGGAATTGTAACGGATTCCATAACCAATTTGCCGATCAATGGAGCCACAATAGAAATAACAAATGCAAGCATCACAGAAAAATCAAACATCTCGGGTGGTTATTCAACAGGAATGGCTTCTCCAGGTGGTACATACGATATAAAATATTCTGCTACGAATTATATTACCAAAACATTACCAGGTGTTAAATTATCTTCTGGGGTTTTAACTGTTAAAAATGTTCGTCTGTTGTCGAAATCGTATAACGGAATCAATGAAAATGAACTGGATGTGGCCAGTGTAAATGCTTATCCTAATCCTTTTACCAACGATATCACCATTTCTTATGAATTTCAAAACAGACTTCTTGCCGGATCTATGCTGGAGGTAAGAGATATGTTGGGAAGAACAGTTGATAAAATCGAAATTGATCAAATAAAGGGAAGCGTTAATTTAAGTCCAAATGTACCAGCAGGTGTCTATTTTGTACGAATTGTAAACGGAACATCCAGCTCATCACCTGTTAAGATCGTGAAACTGGGAAATGAATAAGAGTAATCCCATGCATACATCTACTAAAAAAGGGGCTGAAGCCCCTTTTTTAGTAGATGTATTTTGTTTTAAAAAGAATATCCCAGGTTGATCCCAAAAACAACATTCAAAGGCATATTGTACAATTCACCAAACTCCTCGGTATCATAAGGAACAACCTTGTTGGAAGCATAATGAATGAAAACGTTGTTGATCTTATAACCGAATCCAAAATAGGAATCCATGGTTACCCTGTGAAATTTACCGATCTGAATCCCCGCAACCGCATTGATATTAAAATGCCTGAATAAGTAATATTCCTGGTTGTTTGCACTGTTACGATCGGGAGATATATGAGCAGTTGCATAGGAAACGAGTGGTGCTACATAAAAACCATAAGGAGAATATCTTGATTTTCGGATGATATAAAATTTATGTGCATATTGAAATCGCCAGCCGCTTACTTTCAATTTTTGGCTCAAAGAACTTGAATCAGCGAGAAAAAGAATGCTTGGAAAAAGATAAGATACTCCCACTTGTTCTGATTGGGTACGGCTACTGGCAATTTCCATTAATAGTCTTAATTCTGATGAAAAAGGAACAATTCCGCCCATAATCAAGGCCGTGGGACTCGTTTTAATCACCAGTGGCTGGTAATAGGATTTTTGAGGCGTAAGCGGTTTTAGTTTTAATGTATCTCCTTCTCCGGCTATTAATGAAGAGTTCAGCAGAGAGATTAGAAAGAAAACGGTGGTGCCTTTCAGAAGGTTCATTTTTTATCCAATGAATAGCGTGCCATTGGTGCAGTATCTTGTGTGGTGAAATCGTTTTTCAAATACTTATAATAACCTGTGATCGCAATCATTGCTGCATTATCTGTACAATATTCAAATTTAGGGATAAACAATTGCCAGTTAAGTTCTTCTTTCATTTTTTCCAGCTGATTCCTTAATCCGCTATTAGCGGAAACACCACCGGCAATAGCCACTCTTTTAATACCTGTTTGTATTGCTGCTGTTTTTAGTTTAGAGATTAAAATATCAATAACGGTTGCTTGAAAAGAAGCACAAATATCATTTAAATACGTTTCAATAAACTTAACATCCTTGCTTGAATTTGTGTTTATGAAATTCATGAAACCTGTTTTCAAACCACTGAAACTAAAGTCCAAATAAGGCACACCAGGTTTTGAAAAAGTAAAAGCTTTTGCATTTCCATGTTGAGCATGTTTATCAATCAAGGGACCACCAGGGTAGGGAAGACCAAGAATTTTTGCTGCTTTGTCAAAGGCTTCTCCTGCAGCATCATCAATTGTTTCCCCTATCACCTCCATTGTAAAAAAATCATTCACCAAAACAATCTGTGTATGTCCGCCCGATACGGTAAGACATAGAAAAGGAAAACCGGGTTTATGACTGTGTCCATCGATGTCTTCAATAAAATGTGCCAGTACATGTCCCTGCATATGATTGACTTCAATGAGAGGTATATTTAAACCCATTGAAAACGCTTTTGCAAAAGAAGTCCCGACCAATAAAGAACCCATTAATCCAGGTCCACGGGTGAATGCAACAGCGCTGATATTTTCCTTATTTATTCCTGCACGACGGATGGCCTGATCAACAACAGGAACAATATTTTGCTGATGAGCACGTGAGGCTAATTCAGGAACCACACCTCCATACTGTTGATGTACACTTTGATTGGCAACAATATTGGTTAGTAAGCGACCGTTTTTTATAATAGCCGCAGCTGTGTCGTCACAGGATGATTCAATTCCTAAAATGATTGTTGTTTTATTCATATTCATTAACTTTGCTTCCTTGGAAGCAACGAACACCCAAAGATATCAAAAAACTCGCTAACATATTATTCCGTATCCTTGCTATCCTTGTTTTTTTATTGGTGGTGCTTTTTTTATTGATACAAATTAAAAGTGTTCAAACGTATCTTGCCAAAAAAGCCACCGCTTATTTATCGGAGCGGCTTGGAACACCTGTTAACATCGGAAGTCTGGAAATAGATTTTTTTAAAACCATTGTCCTTAATGATGTATACATTGAAGATTTACACAAAGACACATTGCTCTACTCAAAAAAGTTAAAGGTTGATCTTGGCAGTTTTGATCTGAATAAACATAAAATACACATTAAGGCGGTGTCTTTAATCGAAACACAAGCTTCTCTTATTAAATATCTTTCGGATAAAGACTTTAATTATCAGTTTATCATTGATTCATTTCAAAGCAAACAAAAAACGGATAAACAGGCAGGCACCTGGGATGTTAGTGTAGGAGAAATAAAATTTGTCAATTCATATTTTGCCTATAAAAATGAGCACGACACTTTGATAACAACCGGTGTTAACTATTTTGATTTGGAAACGAGAGCCATTAACGGACGAATCACTGATTTAAGAATTGATCAGGATACTATTTTTGCAGGAATTGATCATTTGTCAGCAGTGGAAAAAAGCGGTTTTGTCCTTTCACAGCTTTCCAGTTCAAAAGTTAAAATATCCGATATTGAAATGCAGGCACTGGACCTGAAAATAAAAACCCTTAACAGTACCGTAGAAACGGATCTCCATTTTAACTATGAGCAATACAGGGATTACTACGATTTTATCGATAAAGTAAAAATGAAGGCCCAATTTAATCATTCACAATTGGAAATGGATGATATTGCCTATTTTGCTCCTGATCTCAAAGGAATAAAACAAAAATTAATTATTTCCGGTAAGGTGAATGGTAAAGTAAATGACTTAAGAGGGAAAGATATGATCATCTCTTTTGGTAATGTGACCAGGTTCCAGGGGGACATTTCTATGACGGGCTTGCCGAACATGGATGAAACAGTTACCCATCTTACTATTAAAAATCTAATCACCGATTATGCGGATCTGAAACTAATACCTGTTCCCCCCTTCAGCAGTAAAAAAAGGTTAGAGGTAAGCCCTGAAATTAAAAAGCTTGGAAAAATGAGATTCAAAGGCACGTTTACAGGCTTATTCAATGATTTTTATGCTTATGGAGATTTAAATTCGGATCTGGGAAAACTTTCTTCCGATCTTTCTGTACAGCATGATGATGTATTAAAAAAAGATTTTTATAAAGGCAAACTAAAATCAGTTTCTTTTGATTTTGGTAAATTCTTTAACATCCCCACGCTTGGAAAAGTAACCATGAATGTAAATGTGGATGGTGCCGGTCTGTCACTGGAAGATATCGCAGCGAAGCTGAATGGAACAATTAATTCCATGGAACTTAACTCCTATGTTTACAAAAATATTGAAGTGAAGGGAGAAATTGCAAAAAAAATATTTAACGGGGAGCTAACCGTAAAAGATGAGAATGTGGATTTAGATTTTTCGGGTAAAATAGATTTCATCGAAAAATTGCCGCACCTTGATTTTACAATGAATTTGAACAAGGCTAATTTAGGAGCATTGCATTTTGTTGATTCATTGAAGAATACCGATTTATCCACTCATCTTACATTGGATGTAATTGGAAATAACATTGATAACCTTATTGGAAATATTCATGTAGAGAACACGATTTACAAACAGGATAAAGAAATTTATACTGTAAAAAATTTCGATCTGCATGCTGACGAGAAAAACGGGATAAAATCCTTGTCTGTTAATTCCGACTTTTTGGATGCCACCATAGATGGCGTATTTAAAGTATTGGATCTTCCGGATGCTGTACAAAATATGTTTGCAAAATATACTCCTTCCTTTTTTAATAAATCAGCACTGTCAAAAAAAGTTGTGGCACAAAATTTTGAGTTCGATCTTCAATTTAAAAATACCACAGATGTTACCCGTTTGTTTATCCCCTATTTAACAATAGCTCCACATACTGCCATACATGGAAGATTCGACTCTTTTACAAACAATTTCAAATTTGCTGCAGGGTCCTCCAGAATTTCGCTTTACGGATATGTATTTAGCGATTGGTCTGTTAATTCATCTGCAAACGGAAACCTGGAGTTTGATATGGAAACAAAGCGCTTGTACCTAAGCGATAGCTTATGGTTAAATGATTTCAATGTGTTTACAAAAACACATTCGGATAGTGTAAACCTGTCCATTGAATGGGATAATAAATCAGTAAGGG
>CAZMRM010000069.1:0-12559 GCA_964568515.1 uncultured Chitinophaga sp.
CCTTCGACTGAAATCGCCATAAAGAGCTCTGTCATATGTGAAATGTGTAAAAAAAAGGTTGAGAAAACATTGATATTTAAGGGTATCCAAAAAACAACCGTCGATCTCAACACAAAAATAATAACTGTTGTCTATAACCCGCAGGAAACCACACCTGAAAAAATCAAATCGGCTATTGTTAAGACCGGGTATGATGCAGATGAATTGAAAGCAGACCCAAAAGCCTATAAAAAGCTCGAAAAATGTTGTAAAAAAGAAAACCAACATTTTTAATCATTAATTTTTAACGATCAATGGCATTAATAAAACATGTAAAGGGTATTCATCCAAAATTTGGAGAGGATTGCTATCTCGCAGAAAATTCAACAATAGTCGGTGATGTAGTGATGGGAAATCAGTGTAGTATATGGTTTAACGCAGTGATCAGAGGTGATGTGAACTCCATACGGATGGGGAACAAAGTGAATGTACAGGATGGCGCAGTTCTTCATTGCACTTACCAAAAAACAAAGTTAACGATTGGTAATAATGTTTCTATCGGTCACAACGCGTTGGTACATGGTTGTACAGTACATGATAATGTTTTGATCGGAATGGGAGCCATTGTAATGGACAATTGCGAAATCGGCAGTAATACTATCATTGCTGCAGGAGCTGTTGTGCTTGAAAATACAAAGGTAGAATCCGGCGTTATTTATGCGGGTGTGCCGGCAAAAAAAGTAAAGGATATCAATCCGGAGCTGATCAATGGAGAAATCAATCGTATCGCAAACAATTATATTTTGTACAGTAGCTGGTTTAAAGAAGAAAAATAACAACTGCTATTTTTCTTCTTTTCAGACAGGATCTTTACAGTGTTTCAAAAACTTCATCAAAAACCATTTCAGATATCTTGTCTCCTACTGCGGAAGTTGAATAATTTTTAATATTATTCAAATCTTCGGTAACAAATCCTGCGTTAATTGCATCATTTACAGCCCGCTGAATAAAAGCACTTTCTACCGTTAGATGGAATGAAAGTTCCAATAACATGGCGGCAGATAATATAGAAGCAAATGGATTGGCAATATTTTTTCCGGCAGCCTGCGGATAAGAGCCATGTATAGGCTCATACAATGCTGTTTTATCCCCAATACTTGCAGAAGGAAGCATTCCTAATGACCCTGTAATTACTGAAGCTTCATCGGATATGATGTCGCCAAACATATTTTCAGTCAGTATTACATCAAAATCGCGTGGGTTCTGAATAATTTTCATCGCTGCATTATCCACAAACATTAGTTCCAACTTGATCTCCGGAAATTTTTTCGCATATGTTTGAACTGTTTCTCTCCATAAACGGGATGTTTCAAGTACATTTGCTTTATCCACCAACGTAACTTTTTTCTTTCTTTCCTTTGCTGCATCAAATGCAAGTTTGGTGATTCTCAAAATTTCTTCTTCTGAGTAGGTGCACATGTCAAAAGCACTTCCATCTTTTGCTCTTCCTTTATCACCAAAATATATTCCTCCTGTTAGTTCCCTGAATACAACAAAGTCAACTCCTGCTATGATTTCTTTTTTAAGTGGAGAACTGCTCACCAAATTAGCATAGCTTTTTACCGGACGAATATTGCTGTATAAATTCAGCGCCTTACGCATGGCTAGTAAACCTTGTTCCGGTCTTACTTTAGCCGTCGGATCATTGTCATATTTAGGGTCACCTATTGCACCAAACAAGATAGCATCCGCGTTTTTGCAAAGTTTAAGAGTTTCTTCAGGAAAAGGATCGCCTGTTTTATCGATTGCACAAGCACCGATCAACCCTTCTTCAAACCTGAATTCATGGTTGAATCGCTTTGCAATCGCACTCAATACTTTTACCGCTTGTGAAGTTACTTCTGGTCCTATACCATCTCCCGGCAATACTGCAATTTTTTTCTTCATGCATTTACTATTTTTAAATAATTACTTTTCTTTTCATACGCACTGATCTTCTCTTTAATACTTAATAAATAGTCAATATCATCATACCCATTTATTAAATATGTTTTTTTATGTGCATTAATTTCAAAATGTTCTTTTAATGTTGTTCCTTCCAATTGTATGTATTGTTCCGGAAGATTTACAGTCAATTTTACTTGTTTATTCTTCTTTATTTCTTCGAAGAATGTATCCAGTACCTTCTGAGATACTTGTACAGGAAGGACTCCATTATTCAGTGCATTATTCTTAAAAATATCTGCAAAAAAACTGGAGATAACGACACGAAAGCCATAATCAGAAATAGCCCAGGCAGCATGTTCACGACTACTTCCACAACCGAAATTTTTACCGGCAATCAAAATTTCGCCGGAGTAGGAAGAATCATTTAAAATAAAATCCTTCTTAGGATTGTTTGCTTCATCATAGCGCCAATCGCTGAATAGATTTTTTCCAAAACCTTCACGTGTCGTTGCCTTTAAAAAACGTGCAGGTATAATCTGATCTGTATCTATATCCTCTATGTTAAGAGGAACAAATGTAGAAGTAAGTGTTTCAAATTTTTTCATAGCCTGTTTCCTGTTATTATAAAAGCGTTCTTACATCTGTAATACAACCTGTTATTGCAGCAGCTGCTGCTGTTAAGGGACTGGCCAGTAGTGTTCTGGACCCTGGTCCTTGCCTGCCTTCAAAGTTTCTGTTGGAAGTGGAAACACAATATTCTCCTGCCGGTATTTTATCTTCATTCATGGCAAGGCAAGCTGAACAACCCGGTTCGCGTAATTCAAACCCTGCGTTTTTCAAAATAACATCCAACCCTTCTTCGATGGCTTGTTCTGCGACCTGTTTGGAACCAGGAACAATGAATGCGTTTACATTTTTAGCTTTTGTTTTTCCATTTACAAACGCTGCAACCGAACGTAAATCTTCTATTCTGGAGTTTGTACAACTACCGATAAAAACATAATTAATTTGTTTTCCAATCAGTTGTTCACCTCCTTTTAATCCCATATAATCCAAAGATTTTACAAAAGAAGCTTTGGCAGAAGGTTCGGATGAGTTGGCTTCCGTAGGTACATTCTCATTGATTTTAATTCCCATTCCCGGATTGGTACCAAATGTAATGACCGGGTCAATATCTGCAGCATCAAATTCATACACTTTATCAAATGTTGCATCCTTATCTGAATAAAGCGTTTTCCAATAATTAACAGCTTCATCAAATGCTTTTCCTTTGGGTGCGAATTCTCTTCCTTTAACATATTCAAATGTTTTCTCATCGGGAGCTATCAAACCGCCCCTTGCTCCCATTTCAATACTCATATTGCAAATGGTCATTCTGGCTTCCATGCTCAGCTCTTTAATGGTAGAACCGGAAAACTCAATAAAATAACCTGTAGCTCCGCTTGCTGAGATCTTTGAAAGAATATATAATACAACATCTTTGGAGACAACACCTTTCTGGAGTTTTCCATTGATTTCAATTTTCATTTTCTTGGGTTTACTTTGAAGTAAGCATTGTGTTGCAAATACCTGCTCTACTTCACTGGTACCTATTCCGAATGCGATGGAGCCAAATGCGCCATGCGTAGAAGTGTGACTGTCGCCACAAACAATGGTCATTCCTGGCAGTGTGATTCCCAGTTCAGGTCCGATTACATGAACAATACCTTGAAAAGGATGTCCTAATCCATACAATTCAATCCCGTAATTCTCACAATTTGTTGTAAGCGTTTTTACCTGTACTCTTGATAGTTCTTCTTTAATCGGTAAATGCTGATCCTTCGTAGGTACGTTATGATCGGCAGTGGCGATGGTATTTTTGGGACGGGCAACCTGAATGCCTCTTTTTTTCAGCCCTTCAAATGCTTGAGGACTTGTAACCTCATGTATAAGATGCTTATCTATATACAGAACGGACATGCTTTCATCCAGTTGAAAAACGACATGTTCATCCCAGATCTTTTCAAATAATGTTTTTCCCATGGTAATTCTTTTATTTTGTAATTGCTGGCTGGAATTCTTCTACCAACTGCGCTAAATCCTTATCATTTACCTCTTTCTTAGAATCTGCAAGTGTTAAAAACCTAGGATATAACTCATTTACTTCTGTATGGTTTTTTACGATTCCAATTTGCTCTAAGCGATAACGCAATGCTGCCCTGCCGCTTCTGGCAGTTAATACAATAGTAGAGTCCGAAACACCAACATCCGTTGGATCAATAATTTCATACGTAGTACGATCTTTAATCATTCCATCCTGATGAATTCCTGAAGAATGAGCAAAAGCATTTGCACCCACGATTGCTTTATTAGGCTGAACAGGCATTCCCATCGAATCTGAAACTAACTGACTTGT
Organism: uncultured Chitinophaga sp.; assembly: GCA_964568515.1. Lineage (GTDB taxonomy): Bacteria > Bacteroidota > Bacteroidia > 2-12-FULL-35-15 > 2-12-FULL-35-15 > 2-12-FULL-35-15. Next base: position 4,322 of record CAZMRM010000069.1, read on the forward strand.
TTCAAATATCTTTTTCGTATTAATATTTGTTTTGAATTGTAAGTCCTGGTGACTTTTTAGAATCATCACCACTTCTTCCAGTGAGGTATTTCCGGCACGTTCTCCAATACCATTGATTGTACATTCTATTTGTCTTGCCCCATTCACAACTCCGGAAATTGAATTTGCTGTCGCCAGTCCTAAATCATTATGACAATGAACCGAAATAGTTGCTTTGTGTATGTCTTTGACATTCTCCATCAAATGACGGATCTTTGCTCCGTACTCTGCAGGTAGACAATAACCGGTAGTATCCGGAATATTTACTACTGTAGCCCCTGCTTTTATAACAGCTTCTACCAACTGTGTTAAAAAATCAATATCCGCACGTCCTGCATCTTCCGCATAAAATTCAACATCCTCAACAAACTTTTTTGCATAAGCAACTGCTTCGACTCCTTGTTGCAAAACTTTTTCTCTTGTGCTTTTGAATTTATGATGAATGTGTACATCAGAAGAACCAATTCCTGTATGAATCCTTTTTCTTTTTGCATATGCCAATGCATTTACCGCACTATCAATATCTCCTTTAACTGCTCTTGTCAAAGCACAAATGGTTGGATTTTTAACGGCTCTTGAAATTTCAACGACAGAGTTGAAATCACCCGGACTGGAAATTGGGAATCCTGCTTCAATAATATCTACCCCTAATGCTTCTAATGCTACGGCTATTTTTACCTTTTCCTTCGTATTCAATTTACAACCCGGAACCTGTTCACCATCCCGAAGTGTTGTATCAAAAATTTGAATTGTATTGCTCATCTGCATGGTAATTTGATTTATGCAATATTAGAGCAGGATCGGACTCAAATAAACTTAAATTTTAAACATAGTACGACATTCAAAGTGTTAAATTTCTCACTTATCCTTTCAAATGCTTATATTTACTGTAAATTTTAAATTTCTTAATTACGATGTCTAAAACTAAATCCGATCATCTGTTCAGATTGATAAAAACACTTTCGAAGGGAGAAAAACTCTTTTTTAAATTGTATGTTTCCAGATTAAGCGGCAGCGAAAATAAAAAATTTATTATTTTATTCAATGCTATTGATAAACAAAAAGAATATAATGAAGAACTTATTCTTTCAAAAGAAAAAGCAATTAACCCAAAACAATTCTCCAATTTAAAAGCACATCTGTATTATCAACTGCTAAAATGCTTGAAATTATGTAATACGAATAATCTGGATACCATTAATATCATCGAACTTCTGAATTACGCACGTATTCTATACAGTAAGGGCCTTTATAAAGAATGTATCAAGATGATTGATAAAGTAAAAAAGATGGCTATTGAAAATGATTACTCTATTCTGCTTCTGGAGATTTTAGAACTTGAAAAATTAGTGATTCCCAAAACATTGAATGAAGGTAATGAAAGGCGCGTTAACATTGTAATTACCGAAACCGTAAAGGTCGCAGAAAGTATAAAAAATATTAATATATTTTCTAATCTTGCCTTAAAACTAAATTCCTATTATGTTCAAACAGGATTTATTAAAAATAAGGCGGACCTTGAACGGATCACCTATCTTTTCAGTTCGAGCCTGCCTCCCTACAAAAAGAACACGCTCTCATTTCAGGAAAAATTATATTTATATAATTCCTATATCGGCTATTATTTATTTATACAGGATTTTAAGCAAGCCAATATATATGCTGATAAGCTTGTGAAACTCTTTGACGAGCAACCCGAAATGAAAAGGCATAAATTGGAGATGTATATCAAAGCATTAAACAATTTACTCGTAGCTCAGCACAAACTCTATAAATACAATGAATTTGTGGCTACTCAAAAAAAGCTGGTTGCTATTAAACGTGATAAAACCTTAGTATTAACAGAGAACATCAATCTCAATTTATTTAAAACAATTTATTTTCATGAAATCAACCGTCATTTTATGTCAGGAGAATTTAAGTCGGGAACACGTATAGTTGCCGCATTGGAAAGTGAAATTAACAAGTTTATTTCCCGCCTGGATAAACATTCGGTTTTACTTTTCTATTATAAAATAAGCTGTTTATACTTTGGAAGCAACAATTTCAAAATAGCTTTAAAATGGTTGAACAAAATATTGAATGAACGTGAAATAAACTTGCGAGAAGATCTTTATTCATTTTCAAGAATTCTTTCCCTGATTTGCCATTTTGAGTTAGAACACAGTGATCTGATCGAATCCAATATTAAATCCACTTATCGCTATTTTATGAAGAAGGGGGACCTGACCATCTATCAAACACACATACTTGATTTTTTAAAACGGATCTTAAAAGATAGCAGCGATAAAAGTTTAAAGAAAGGGCTTATTCAGCTAAAAAATGAAATGGAACAACTCGAAAAAAACAGATTTGAAAAACGGGCATTCATCTATTTCGATATCCTTTCATGGTTGGAAAGCAAGCTTGAAAAAAGAACAGTTCAGGAAGTAATAAAGGAAAAATCTTTAAAACGAATTGGTCAAATAGAAACCAGTAGTGAAAAATAAACTACAGTTTCATATGTTTCGAATGCACCTTTGTTTCATAAAAAAGACTTGCTGCAGCATCAAAATTCTGAGGATCATCTGTAGTGTAAAACTCCACCGTTCTTCCCTTACTGCATAGCTTTTCGAGCTCAGGATGACGTTTTAAATAGCGGGCAAGGCTCTCGGCAACTATTGTTCCCTGGGATAATATAACAGTGTTCTCGGGAACATATTTTTTTATTTGATTTATTAATAATGGATAGTGCGTGCATCCTAAAATAATCGTATCAATCTTTGAGTCGGAGGTCAATAATTTCTGAATGTGTTTTTTGATAAAAAAATCCGCTCCTTTCGTTTCTATCTCGTTATTTTCAATAATAGGGACCCACATCGGACAAGCTTCCTGATATACGGAAAGATTTGGATAAAATTTTTCTATCTCGATCGGATAAGAATTGGATGCTACTGTTCCTGAAGTTCCCAATATCCCGACATGACCGGTTTTCGTATATTTTCCAACGATCTCTGTTGTGGGACGAATAACTCCCAAAACACGCTTTGAAGAGGTTAATTTTGGAAGATCTTTTTGTTGTATGGTTCTTAATGCTTTTGCGGAAGCGGTATTACAGGCAAGAAGGATTAATTCACAGTTCATGGAAAATAACCGGTTAACACATTCAAGTGTATATTCGTAAACCGTTTCGAACGATCTGGAGCCATAGGGTGCACGTGCATTGTCGCCCAAGTATATATAATCATATTCCGGTAACAGTTTTACAATCTCTTTTAAAACGGTTAGTCCTCCATATCCGGAATCAAATACGCCAATGGGACTTTTCACAGACATGTTTATTTTTCTGCCAGTTAATAAATAAAAACGTGTTCTTTTTAAACCGATATAAAAGATCCCACCTGATGGAGGTGGGATCTTGCCTTATTTATTATATTCTTTATTTTTTAGGATTCGCTGTTGTAGGAGCCGGAGTTGCAGAAGTTTTAGCCGGTGTTCCGGAATTTATTCCTAATTTTTTGATTACCTGTGCAATGATATCATCAGTTGCTTCATTATACAAAACCAGACCGGTACTTGTATCCAACACATATTTATAACCTGCATCTTTTGCTACCTGATCAATTGCTTTTTTTGCTTTATCATAAACCGGTTTAGATAATTCAGCGCTTTTCTTTTGATAATCCTGTTGCGCTTGTTGTTGGAAATCGGAAATACGTTGATTCAAATCATTTAATTCTTTTTCTTTAGATTCTTTAACGATCGGAGCCATATTCGCTGATTCCTTCTGATAAGATTCATATTTTGATTGCAATTCGGTTTGCATTGCTATTACTTGTTGTTCCAATTGCTTGGAATATTCCTGAACCGATTGTTGTGCAACCTTAGATTCAGGCATCAAACTGATTAAAGAATCTAAATTAATGTGTGCGATTTTTTGCGCATTGGCAGTAAATGAACTTATCATTGTTATAGCTACAACAACAATTAGTTTAAAGGTATTCTTCATGATTTCGTTTTTTGATTGTTATATTAATTTATTTTGTTTTTGTACCTGTGGTTGTTCCGCTTTTTGATGATTTGTAACCCAATTGTTCCAATACATCATTGCTCTTATCCAATTTAGGACTTGCGTACAACATTGTTAAGTCACTTGATTTATCAAGTATAACAGAGTATGCACCTTTTTCTGCCACCGCTTTAACTGCGTTATAAACTTTATCCTGAATTGGTTTTACAAGTTCCTGTCTTTTTTTAAATAATTCTCCGTCTACTCCAAAACGCTGTTTTTGTAAATCTTTAGCATCTTTTTCTTTAGCAATAATATCAGCCTCTTTTTTCTTTTTCATGTCTTCTGTCAGCAAAATCTGTTCGGCTTGATAAGCTTTATACATTTTGTCAATTTCACCATATTTAGCTTCAATTTCTTTTTGCCATTGAACAGATATTTTATCCAATTCACTTTGTGCTGATTTATATTCAGGAATTTGTCCAAGAATATATTCGGTATCTACATAAGCGAATTTTTGTGCAAATGTAAGAACACTTGATGTAAGCACAATGCCTAATATTAAAATTAATTTTTTCATGTCGTTTTCTCCTTTAGTTCTTTAAATTTTTCAATTATAATTCTCCAATTGAGGCGCCAATTGTAAAGTGGAACATTCCTTTTTGCATGCCCGGGAAATCATCCAGTCTCCAACCGTAATCGAATCCAATCAATCCAAACATTGGTAAAAATATACGAACACCTAATCCGGTTGATCGTTTCACATTAAACGGATTAAAATCTCGTGCCTTTGTCCAAGAATTTCCCGCTTCTGCAAAACCCAAGAGATAAATTGTTGCCTGGGGATTTAATGTAACAGGATACCGAAGCTCGGCTGTATACTTGGTGATGAATGATGATCCGGTTGTAGGAGATAGGGATTGATCACTATACCCTCTGAGGGCAATGATCTCTCTTCCATCCAGTGCATATCCGGTTAAACCGCTGCCTCCCAAATAAAAACGTTCAAATGGAGACATCCCTACTTTATTGTTATAAGATGTCAGAAAACCGAAGCCGGCTGCTGTACGTAAAACCAAATTCCTGGCTTCCTTACCATCCGTCCCTATTTTATTGGTTAATGGAGTAAAAAAGTTGGTTGTAAACTTATATTTGTGATACTCTACAAATTTATACCGCTCCTGTTCCGACATGGTTGGTCCATAATCTTTTCCGTTAAGAGCCGAATAAGGTGGTGTCCATTGACCTGTTAATGTGATCTGGGAACCTCTGGTTTCAAAGATAGGTTTATCAATGGAATTTCTTTGAATAGAAAGTTTATAGTATATATTGTTTGAGTACCCATTAATAAAAGTAAAGACGGAATTATAATTATTCAATACATAATATTGATAATTTATTTCCTGGTACAAGGTAAAGAAATCGTCTGGCCATTTCAATCTTCTGCCCAATCCTAAGGATACGCCCGAAATATTAAGTGTCTGACGGTTTGGATTTAAAATTCTAACTCCGTCTACAGTTGTATATTTTTTTTCTCCGGTTAAATTTTGTGAAGAATAAAAAGCCGTAACACTCAATGAATTAGGTTTTTTACCTCCTAACCAGGGTTCAGTAAATGAGATATTATAGGATTGATATAATAACCCATTGGTTTGAGCCCTTACGCTCAAACGTTGTCCGTCTCCTGAGGGTAAAGGCCGCCATGCTCCTTTTTTAAAGAAATTGCTTCCGGAAAAATTGTTGAAAGTTACTCCTAATGTTCCAACGATACGACCACCGCCAAACCCTCCGGATAATTCAATCTGATCAGAAGGTTTTTCTTCTACTACATAATCAATATCAACGGTTCCTGTTGCCTGATTAGGAACAGGTGTAACGCCCATCTTCTCTGGATCGAAATATCCTAATTGGGATAACTCCCGTTGGGTCCGCATGATATCAGACCGTTTAAATAATTGTCCCGGACGTGTACGCACCTCTCTCATCACGACCCGATCGTTTGTTTTTGTGTTACCGGAAACAGTTACTTTATTGATAGTTGCTTGTTTTCCTTCGTAAATACGCATTTCAAGATCAATGGTATCATTTACAACGTTTATTTCAACGGGGGTTATGTTAAAAAACAAGTATCCCTGATCCATGTATAAAGAGCTAATGTCATTTCCATTTGGATTCATAAATAATCTTGCATCCAACTGAGATTGATCATATACATCTCCCTTTTTGATGCCGAAAATATTATTTAGTGTTGATGTGGGATAAATACTGTTTCCTACCCAATACACCTTACCAAAATAATATTTGCGTCCTTCATCAACTGTAATATCGATGTTTACACGTTTTTCATTAATGCGATACATTGTATCCTTAATAATTTTTGCATCACGGAATCCTTTTTCATTGTATTTGACAATCAGTGCTTTTTTGTCTTTTTCATAATTGTCCTCATCAAATTTTCCATTATTAAACGGATTAAACCAACGTCTTCTTTTCGTTTCTTTAAAGGTCCTTCTCAGCTTCCAGGTAGTAATGGATTTATTTCCTATAATATTAATATCCTGTATTCTTACTTTAACACCTTTGTTTACATTAATGTTTACAATAACCGAATGCTCAAACTTTGGATCATTTTCCTGTGTAATGGTTACTTTTGTATCCATATATCCTTTATTCACAAAAAAATCCTTGATCTTTTGTTCCGTGGAAGCAACTAATGCATCTGTTACAACTTTTCCTTTTGTTAAATTGATTTTATCGCGCACATCGTCTGCTTCACTTTTTGTCATCCCTTTTAATGAAAATTTTGACAAACGTGGACGTTCTACCACTGCAATTTTTAGAAAAATAAAATTCTCTTGCGTTTTTGTTGCTAAAATTTTAACATCCTCAAATAATCCTTGTTTCCATAAGTTTTCAATGGCCACTGAAAATTTTTCTCCGGGTACAAGTACTTTATCACCAACAGTTAATCCGGATAATAATGTTATTACATGAGGGTCCAAATGATCGGCACCAGAAACAACAATACCACCAATTTCATATTCTTTCGGAAGATTGCTGTTTATTATTTTGGGAGCAGTATCGTTTGTAAACTGAGCCTTAAGTGTAACAACCAAGAATAAAAAATAAAATAAACTTGTAAGTTTCCGGTTCATCATTAAGAAATTAATTGTTCACTGGTTTTTCCAAACCTGCGCTCTCTGTTTTGGTAATCTATAATTGCTTCGTATAAATCTTCTTTTCTAAAGTCTGGCCATAGCTTCTCTGTAAAATACAATTCGGCATAAGCCAACTGCCATAGTAAAAAATTGCTGATACGGTTTTCTCCGCTTGTTCTTATCATTAGTTCGGGTTCAGGCATTTCGGCGGTGCATAAATGAGCATTAACTGTTTGTTCATTTATCGTTGAAATGTCCAGCGAACCATCCATTGCTTTTTGAACAATCTGTTGTACTGCATTTACAATTTCCCACCTGGAGCTGTAGCTTAATGCGAGTACCAATGTTGTTCTTTTATTCTTAGAAGTTTTTTTAATCGCTTCCTGCAATTCATTATAACAATCCAAAGGAAGGCTTTTCAAATCTCCTATTGCCTGAAGTCGGATATCATTCTCATTTAATGTTTTGGTTTCTGCGCTGATCGTATGAACCAATAATTGCATTAAAGCAATTACTTCTTCCTGGGGACGGTTCCAGTTCTCCGTTGAAAAAGCATATAAAGTGATGTATTTGATTCCCAATTCTGCTGCAGCTTCAACGGTTTCCCGAACGGATTTCACTCCGTTTTCGTGTCCATAAATTCGCTCTGCCCCTTTTTGTTTGGCCCACCTGCCATTACCATCCATAATAACAGCAATGTGTTGTGGTAATTTGGATGAATTGATTTTTTCTTTTAAACTCATTTTTAGTTTATCAAATGCTCCTTGCTTAAGAGCATTATTTAAATAGTTTTATTTTAAACAATTTTATCGTCAATTATCAAAAACTCCCGGGCATTTTACCTCACTGCCTTTCAATCTAATTGTTAACACCGCTCCGGCAAATGAGTACCAATCTTTTGTTGTCGGATTTCCGCGTTGTTTTCCAACATTGCTGTACCCTGGATCAAGATCCTTACTTTGATCTGCTAAAATAACAGAAAGCTTTCCTTTATTCTGTTCCAATAAATTTGGATCGTAATAACGCGTGCTTACATCATCCAGGTAATCCGTA
>CAZMRM010000070.1:0-10979 GCA_964568515.1 uncultured Chitinophaga sp.
CAGGCAGGTGCCAAGGGGCTGAAAACAGCAAGAGCAATCGGTATGCTTACCTATCGAAATTACAGCGCCTTTGTGAAAACACAAACAGATCTTGAACACAAGTTGGATCATTTCAGAGCCTCTTCTTACATCGATTATCAGGGAGAGAAACTGGTAAAACGTTTCAATGCATACAGCTACTGGCTGCTCACAAAAGCAATGGATAGCCATAATATCGGACGTCATAGAGAAAGTGTTGAGAAAGCACTTCAAAGTATTACTATTCGCACATTAATCATTGGCATCTCCAGCGATATGTTGTGTCCTGTTTCCGAACAGCAATACCTTGCCAAATATATACCTGGGGCAAAGTATATCGAAATTGATTCACCATACGGGCATGATGGTTTTCTGATTGAAGGAAAACAAATAGGAGATGCATTAACCCAATTCCTGGATTAATACACCTCCTGCATTTTAAAGTTGTTCGGCTTACTTTTCTATTGGAACCTCTCCTCCTGACATACCACCTAAATCACGATCAAAGAAGTAAAGACCACTTTTATCATTTCCTATGAATTTAAGTTTATCAAGAACTCTCCGGGACAATGCCTCTTCTTCAATTTGTTCAGAAACATACCATTGTAAGAAGTTATGTGTGGTATAATCCTTTTCTTTTAAACAAATTTCAACCAGGTTGTTAATTTCCTTTGAAACCAATTCTTCATGTTTTAATACTTCCTGAAAAACATATTGAACCGATTGAAATTTTTGTGGTTGTTGCTTTAAAGCAGGGATTAATGCCTGCCCTCCGCGTTCATTTAAATATTTAACAAGTTTTAACATATGCATACGCTCTTCATCAGAGTGTGTATACAGGAAAGCAGCAACTCCTTCCAAACCTTGGGTCTCTGCCCAGGAGGCCATAGCCAGATAATACTGCGACGAGGCCGCTTCCAGAGCTATTTGCTGATTTAAGGCATTTTCAACTTTTTTTGATACCATAATTTTATTATCGTTAATTCGTGAATTGACTGGTTTTAACTTATAAACGCTCTTCAAAGTTAATTGATTTTACATACAAATTCAACACATTTACAACACAAAAAACAACCAATAATCCCTATCTTTGAATCAGGTATAACAAAACTTCTCAAAATATCGTTGTATCAACAAAATGGTAAACAACAATTACAACACACTGGTTGAAAAATTAAACCAATTCATTCGAAAATACTATAAAAATCAGTTATTACGCGGATTTATTTATAGTACCGGATTGTTGTTTCTATTTTTTATCTCCATTACTGTACTCGAATATTATGCACATTTTAACATCGTCATGCGTACTATTCTCTTTTATACATTCCTGCTAACAAGCAGTTTTATCCTTATTAAGTACATGCTCCTGCCTTTTCTTGCTTTGTATCGTTTAGGAAAAACACTTACCTATGAACAAGCTGCTTCCATCATCGGAAATCATTTTTCAGATGTAAAGGATAAATTATTAAATGTCCTTCAATTACAACAATTATCAAAAGAGGGTGATGCTTCTGTTGCAACCTCTGATTTGCTTCATGCAAGCATCGATCAAAAGATCAAAGAGCTCAAACCCGTACCATTTACTTCTGCCATAAATTTTTCTGAAAACAAAAAATATTTAAAATATGCTTTGATTCCTGTTTTATCAGTCGTTATTATATTGTTTTCAGCACCCAGTATGATCACCGACGGAACCAAGCGATTAGTGGAGCATAACCAGTTTTTTGAAAAACAGGCTCCTTTTCAATTTGTAATTACAAATGCTTCTTTAAATGCAATCGCACAACAGGATTTTGAATTGAAACTGAAACTCACCGGCGAAGAAATACCTGAAAATGTTTATATTAATATTGATGGAAATGAATTTAAACTTTCCAAAGAAAATGTAGTGAACTTCAGTTATCTTTTTAAAAATGTACAAAAAAACACACTGTTCCGATTAGAGGCGGATGGATTTAAATCCAAAAATTATGAATTAGTGGCTTTACCCAATCCTGTTTTGTTGAATTTTGATATCACACTTAACTATCCGGCTTATTTGAATAAAAAAGATGAACAACTTAAGAATACGGGAGATCTTATTGTTCCTGCCGGTACAAAAGTAAACTGGAATTTTAACACACAAAATACAGAAGAGTTAATCTTAAATTTTAATGATACGTCTTTTGTCGTTACACCTTCCGGAAATAATATATTTAATTACACACAACGTTTGTTCAGAGATAAAACATACGCTGTTAAAACAGCGAACCATTTTTTAAAAAATAAAGATTCCGTTTCTTTTCTTATTAATGTAATACCGGATGTCTATCCAACCATAGAAATTGCTGAGAAAAAAGATTCTCTCTCAACAAAGCGCTTCTTCTTTAATGGGGAAATAAAAGATGATCATGGTTTTAGTAAGCTTACTTTCAATTATCGGTTTATTTCCAATAATGATTCCATAGCTACTACAGCCAACAACATAGAAATGACCACAAACGTCAATCCTATTGCAATTAATAAGTCCGCTACGCAGGACCGTTTTCTTCACTCATGGGATATAAGCAGTTTGGATATTTCTCCCGGTGATCAGATCGAATATTATTTTGAAATATGGGACAATGATGGTGTGACAGGCAACAAATCCACCCGTTCTCAAAAAATGATTTTTAAAGCTCCCACTTTAAAGGAAATTGAACAGAATACCAATAAAAATAACGACAAAATAAAAGATGAGCTGCAGGAAAGTATAGTGGAAGCTCAAAATGTTCAAAAAGAATTGAATGATCTGCAAAGAAAACTGGCAGAAAAGAAAACCCTTTCCTGGGAAGAAAAAAAGAAATTGGAAGATCTTCTGAAAAAACAAAAAAATCTACAGAAAAAAATAGAGAAAATAAAAAACGAAAATGAGCAAAACAACAAGCAGCAAAATGAATATAAGCAACAGGATGAACAATTGCTCGAAAAACAAAAACTGCTGGAAGAATTATTTGATAAAGTAATGACACCGGAGGTGAAGCAAAAATATGATGAGCTGCAAAAATTGCTTGAACAGATGGATAAGGATAAAGTGCAGGAAGCGCTTGAGAAAATGAAACTGGATAATAAAGATTTAATAAAAGAACTGGATCGCAATCTGGAAATTTTCAAGCAATTGGAGTTAGAACAAAAAATCCAGCAAAACATTGATAAATTAAATGACCTTTCTAAAAAGGAAGAGGAACTGTCAAAAAAGTCAGAAGAAAAAGGAAGCGATCCGAAGGACCAAAAAAACAAGCAAGACGAATTGAATAAGGAATTTCAGGATTTGAAAAAAGAGCTGCAAGACATGGAAAAAAAGAACAGTGAGCTCGAAGAACCTATGAAGATGGAAAATACGGAACAGAAACAAGAGGAGATTGAGAAGGAAATGCAAAAAAGTAGTGAGCAGTTAAACAATAATCAAAAGAAAAATGCGTCTAAATCGCAAAAAAATGCTTCACAAAAAATGCAGGAAATGAGCGATCAGCTTGCAAAAATGCAACAGGAACAACAGCAGGAGCAGGAAGGAGAAGATATCAATAAGTTAAGAGATATATTGGAAAATCTAATACAATTGTCATTTGGACAAGAATCACTAATGGGTGATTTGTCAAAAACAAAAGCAAACAATCCTCAGTATGTAAAACTGAACCAACGTCAGAAAAAACTTCAGGATGATTCTAAGATGATAGAAGATAGTTTATTGGCTTTAAGTAAAAGAGTTCCGCAAATTCAGGCAACGGTCAACCACGAAATAAATGCTATTAATATGAACATGGAGCGTGCCGGAGAAGAAATCAAAGAATCCCAAACAGTATCCATGGATGGTCGTAATCACCAGCAAGAGGCATTGAGCCGTCAACAATTGGCAATGACATCTATCAACAACCTGGCTCTCATGCTGAATGAAGCATTACAACAGATGCAAGATGCGGCCAAAAAGCCAGGAAAACCGGGCAGTGGAAGTTGTAAAAAACCTGGAGGAAGTGGAAACAAGCCTTCGATGGCAAATATGCGACAAATGCAGGAACAATTGAATAAACAAATTCAAAAGCTAAAGGAACAAATGGAAAAAAATGGTAATAAACCGGGACAAAGCAATAAACCAGGAGAGAAACCCGGTTCAAATGGCCAGGGAATGAGCCAGGAACTTGCTAAATTAGCTGCTCAGCAGGAAGCCATCCGAAAAGAAATCCAAAAAATGTCGGATCAAATTAATAAAGATGGAAAAGGTGGAGGAAATATTGGTAAACTTGCAGAAAAAATGGAAGAAACAGAAACAGACCTTGTTAATAAGATGCTGAGTCAGGAAACCATTAAACGTCAACAGGAAATCCTTACAAGAATGCTGGAAAGCGAAAAAGCTGAAAAGGAAAGAGAGATGGATGAACAGCGACAATCGAATGAAGCAAAAAATGAAAATTATAGTAACCCTAATGCTTTTTTAGAGTATAACATTTTGAAACAAAAAGAAACTGAATTATTAAAAACAGTTCCTCCTTCACTAAATCCTTTTTTTAAATTAAAAGTTAATCAATATTTTAATACCTTTGAAAAATAAAATGGTACTTGCAGAAAATCAAAAAATACGTATCACTTCCAAAGCAGAAAACATCATTCTGGTCGAGAAGATGATAGAAGATATTTGCGATGTTTTTAACATCAGCGAAGACTATTATGGTAATATCCTTGTCGCAATTACAGAAGCTGTAAATAATGCGATTTATCATGGTAATAAAGCCGATCCAACAAAGAACATCGATATTTCATTTAAATCTTCTAATGGTTTGGTATCCTTCACCGTAAAAGATGAAGGAAAAGGCTTTGGTTACGATTCCCTGCCTGACCCCACCAACCCAGAAAATATTGAAAAAGAGAACGGCAGAGGTGTATTTCTAATGAGAAATCTAGCTGATAACGTTTCTTTCGAAGATAACGGAAGTACCGTCATTCTTGATTTTAAGATTGCTTCCAATTAATTTGATTTTATTATTTAAATAACTATCCCTTTTCTCGCGTGGAGCAATCCCGCGAGTTTGTCTTTTAAATTGTTTCCCTCCGCATTTTCCTTTCACTATCTTTGCAGAATGAACCCCGAATTTCAAAACGTTATTAATTACCTTTCATCACAATTTGGTGAAGATATCGATGTACAGGCCATTCTTTTCTTAATTGGAATACAGGAGTTGGGACAAGGAAAAGTGAAGCTGAATAAAAATGAGAAACTGGATATCATGCATATTGCCATTTGTACACTGCTTTCTCCTTACGGATACTACGAATACAAAGGGATTGATGAAGAAGGCTGGCCACACTGGCAAACAAATGAAAAGCTTCCTCCATTAAAGCCCATTCAACAGGAAACATTAATAAAAGAAGCTATTGTAGAATATTTTAAGTCTAATCAGTTAATTTAATCCTGTTTTCATTTAACGAATAACCACTGTTATTTCAGCTGATTTACCTGGCTCATCCAATCGTAAAACTCCTACTCCTAATTTTCCAGGATAAAGACTCTTCTTTTCTGCTGTAACATCAAAAATGGCCGGTAATTTTATTTCAAAACTCGCTGTTCCTGAATTATCTGTAGTTGCATCATAAATTACATCTCCTTGTACAGAAGGTGCAGCAAGTCTCACAAAAGCACCACCAACAGGCTTACCAGTTGTATCACTTACATGAACTTTACCGCGGCAGGTTTTATCTTTCTTGCAAGAGGATCCAATGAATGCAGCAGAAAGTAAAAATAGAATTCCTCCAAAAGTAAATAATTTCAGAAAAAGCGTCTTCATAGTTTGTTTTTTAGTAAGGTACATTAACTGGATATCTCTTATTATCTTTACAATTAACAAATCTAATGAAAACTTATGAGCTATCAAAAACATTTTATCGCTTTTTGTTCTGCCATTTTCTTATTATTTACTGCATTCGCAGGGCAGAAACCAAAAGATGAACCCCAAACCAAGGTCCTAATCTCCACCACCTATGGTGATATGAAAATTCTTTTGTACAATGAAACACCTCTTCACCGCGATAATTTTATAAAGTTGGCAAATGAACACTATTTTGACAGTTTATTATTCCACAGGGTCATTCAGAGTTTTATGATTCAGGGAGGAGATCCCGATTCTAAACACGCTCCTCCGGGAACACTCTTGGGAGAAGGTGGTCCCTCCTATACTATCCCTGCCGAATTTAATCCGAAATTGTATCATAAAAAAGGTGTACTGGCTGCAGCAAGGGAAGCGGATCTCGAAAACCCTTTACAGGCATCCAGTGCCTCTCAATTCTATATTGTACAAGGCAGAGTTTTTACCGATTCGCTATTAACAATACAAGCAAAACGTATTACCCGTTCTTTGATATTTAATCGCATTATTAATCAGCCGGAAAATACAACATTGCTAAACAATTATAAGCGATATGTAAAAACACAATTACTCGATAGTGTTAAATATGTGAATGATCTTATGGCCAAGAAAGTAGATGCTGAATTACCAGCAGCCACTCCCTATCAATTTTCAGAGGAGCAAATCGAAATGTATACAACAATTGGCGGAACACCTCATCTGGATAATAGTTATACTGTATTTGGTGAAGTATACGAAGGGCTGGACGTGATTGACAAAATTGCGGCCCAAAGAGTAGATAAAAATGCAAGGCCCATCGATGATATCCTTATAGTTAAAATTTCCATCATCCCGGTATCCGAATAGCTTGGTTAAGTTGATGACCCTGATTATTTATTAACTTTGCAAAAAAAAAAATTGGCTCCTTACAATGAAAGATAAGATTGATGAATTATTAAGCGAAATTGAAAACTTCTCTGCTGATACCAAAGAACGGGTAGAAGAGTTTCGTATTAAAATATTAAGTAAAAAAGGTTAGCTGACCGCTTTATTTGAAGATTTTAAAACAGTTGAACCATCCTTAAGAAAGCAGGTAGGGCAACAGCTAAATGAGCTAAAAAATAAAGTACAGGATAAAATAAATCATCTCAAAGAAAAATTTGAAACCTCTGAAGATCTTTCAAACGAAGGAATTGACCTGAGTTTACCGCCTGAGTCATTTGCCGTTGGATCACGTCATCCCTTGTCCATTGTCCGTAATCAAATTGTAGATATATTTTCTAAAATAGGATTTACTGTTTCTGAAGGACCGGAGATTGAAGACGACTGGCATAATTTTACAGCTTTAAATACACCGGCTGATCATCCTGCGCGTGATATGCAGGACACATTTTATATACAGGAAAACCCAGATATTGTATTACGTACACAAACCTCTTCCGTACAGGTTCACATTATGGAAAATTCCAAACCCCCCATACGAACAATATCTCCTGGAAGAGTATACCGTAATGAAGCTATCTCGGCCAGAGCGCATTGTCAGTTTCATCAGGTGGAAGGATTATACATTGACAAAAAAGTTTCATTCACGGATTTAAAACAAACCCTCTTGTACTTTTCAAAAGAAATGTTTGGCGAAGAAACAAAAATCCGTCTTCGTCCATCTTTTTTCCCTTTCACTGAAATCAGTGCAGAAATGGACATCTCCTGCCCTTTCTGTAAAGGCAAAGGATGTAATATCTGCAAAGGAGCCGGATGGGTCGAAATATTGGGTTGCGGCATGGTAGATCCTGCAGTACTGGAAAACTGCAAAATAGATAGCAGACAATACAGTGGTTTTGCTTTCGGGATGGGTATTGAACGTATTACGATGTTAAAATACCAAGTAAAGGATTTACGCTTATTTTTTGAAAATGATGTGCGTTTTTTAAAACAGTTTAAATCGGTTATTTAATTTTTTTTGTACCAAAGTGGAGAAAAGCAATCGTCTGGAACAGCTAAAAAAGATGCTTGAAACAGAACCATTGGATTCTTTTTTAAATTATGCATTAGCCATAGAGTATGCTGAATCAAATGATTTAAATAAAGCCATTCAACTAATTGAAGAAGTCCTTGAACGGGACAACAATTACCTGGCGGCCTATTATCGCCTTGGAAAATATTATGAATTGCAAAAACAAACAGACAAGGCCATTTATGTGTATAAAAACGGGATTCAAGTAGCCATTCAACAAAAAAACAGAAAAACCCAATTAGAGTTAAAGGAGGCGTTGCTTCAGCTCGAAGATGGAGATTAATCTCTTTTTACTTAAGGCTGTTATACACTTCCGTAATTTTTTGCTTTTCCAGCTTGTCCTTTTCTAATTTATCTTGTAAAAATTTTTCCTCCGCTTTCGTACGATTACTATCAACCGCAGAGAGTTGTTTCTCTGTGGTTTTGATCCGCACATTCAATTCATCTTCCAATTCCTTGATTGCTTTTTTTGCGTAGTAAACAGTATATTTATCCGTATTTTCATCACGCGCGATAGTGGTTATAAAATCAACTCCGGAGTTCAAAATGGAATAATCTTTTACTCTTAAAAGAAATTTTCCATAATTGATCATGAGGCCAATTTTATAATATCCTTTGAATTTTCCGGCAGCACTCATAAAAAATGCATTGTTATTATCTGAACCATAGGCAACATACACATGCATTACTGCCAATAGCAGATCGATATTCTTTTCATTTTCAAATTGTTTAGCCGCATTCAATCCTTGTAATGAATCTTCCTTTGCAATTGCCATTAATCCTTCTGATATAACCCCATAGGATTTATCATTCAACGCATTTTCATATACGGCATGTAGTTCGTTTTCTTTATAATTCTCTGATAAGAATTTAATGGCAGCTTCCCTCACCGCTGCTTTTTCGTCTGTTTTGGCCAGTTGAATCAATTTTGTTTTTATTTCCTGTTCATGTCCCTTTTTACAGTTTTTCAAAGAGTTAATTGCCTTCTTTCTTAAACTCCAGAATTTATCATCGAGCCCGGAAATCAAAACTAAAGTTGCTGTTGAATCCTTTGCTGTTTCAGTAAGCCCGGTCAAAGCTTCATAACGGTCAAGATACAAGGGCGCATGTGCATACTGGAAGGCCCATTCTTTCATACTTTTCTTTTCCGATTTAATTGCGAGTATCATTTTCTCGGCATCTACATTTACGAGATCCGGTTTTTGTGCCACATCAAAGTAAAATTCCTGAGCGGCCTTGGTAATTCTGATCTTTTCATGTCTGACCTGACCATTACTATATATATCCACAGTTAAAGGAAGTTCAAAAAGCCGCATTTTCACAAAATCCTGCGTTTGTTTTATTTCTATTTTCTGTTTTTTCAGTACTTCATCATACGATGTTTTAATTGTTAATTCAGCATGGCCGGGCGATAAAAACCATTGATTAAAAAACCAATTTAAATCCTCGCCTGTCACCTGTTCAAATGCCAGACGTAAATTATGAATCTCTACAGATTTAAATTTGTTGGTTTCAAGGTATAACTTTAAAGAAGCAAAAAAGGCAGCATCTCCAACGTATTTACGAAGCATATGTAATACTTGTCCGCCTTTGTTGTAACTATGCCTGTCAAACATATCTTCCCGGTCTTCATATTGAAAACGGATCAATGGTTCCTTTTTGCGAAGTGCCTCAGAGAAATATTGCTCTCTGGATTCCTGACTGTGTTCATCTGCTGCATCCCTTCCATATTTATATTCTTCCCATAAATATTCTCCATACGTAGCAAAGGATTCATTCAAAGGCAAATTACTCCAGGATTCACAAGTTACAAGATCCCCAAACCATTGATGAAATAACTCATGTGAAACCACATCTTCATAATCATGATCCAATAACTCCCGGTCTGTTTGCTGTAAAAATTCTCCGTGCAAAGTAGCTGTAGTATTTTCCATTGCACCGGAAACATAATCTCTAACAACGATTTGAGAGTATTTATTCCATTGAAAGGGAACTCCTAATTTTTCGGAAAAAAACTCCATCATTTCCGGAGTATTTCCGAAAGTGGCACGTGCATATGGTTCGTATTCTTTTTCTACATAATAATTTACTTGCTTATCTTTCCATTTATCCTTTACTATTGCAAAATCGCCTATTGCCATCATAGCGAGATAAGGTGCATGTGGTAATTCCATTTTCCAGTGATCGGTATGTGTACCGTTTCCATTTTTAGAAGAGGAGACCATCTCTCCATTGGAGAGTGTTACGTATTTATCTTCCGTTGTAATGAAAATTTCCTGGGTCATTCTTTCATTCGGACGATCAATGGTCGGAAACCAGGCAGCATTGGACTGCGTTTCTCCTTGTGTCCATATTTGCTGTGGTTTATCCTTTTCTTTTCCGTCAGGATTAATAAAATAAAGTCCCTTATCATCCTTTATCGCTTCACTTCCACCATTTTTAAGCTCGTTGGGTTTTGCAACATAATCTATAAAAACAATGTACTCTTCTGTGTTCAGATACGTTTTACCGAGTTCAATGTGAAGCAGATCATCCGCATACGTATATTTCAGTTCTTTTTTTTCATTGTTTGTTACAAGCGCCACTTCTTTAATCTCCATCCCTCTGGCATTCAGATCAAGGGATGAGGTCGGATAGAAATAAGGCTTCACAGTGATCGTTGCTTTTCCATACATATACTGTTTGCTCCAGTCAAAACTAACCTCCAGTTTTGTATGAATTATATCACTGATACGTGTAGCAGAAGCTTGATAAATAGGCACTATCGGGTCCTTTGCAACGGCAGTGAGCGTATCCAGGTTTACGGCTATGGGTGTTTCTTTTTGTGTATGTTTTTTAAAAACCGAACACGAATGAATAACAAGCGTGCAAAGGGATAGTGTAACAAAACGTCTTAAAATCATTTTCAGAATATTATACAACAAGTTTACGAAAAATAAGCTATTTTCAGCTACCTATATGATAATGTTGACGAATTGCGTGATAAGCGGTAAACAAAATTTGTTTATTTCATCACATTACCAAACCAGAAATAATTACCTTTAAACTTGTAATTTAATCCCTGAATCATCTGATTATGCTGAATGTTAAAG